>CAZUEC010000045.1:0-1937 GCA_964618865.1 uncultured Roseibacillus sp.
TCTCGTTACACCAAACCGGCTTAATCCCGTGCCATTCAGGACTGACCCCTTTTTCGCGCCCCCTTTTTCGCGAGGAAATTAAAAATCAGTTAGATCGATTCCGAAGTTTGCCGGAGATTGAGTTTGCGACATGGGCTGCAGAGCTGCCTCAACGAAAAGAGATGGAAAGGTTATTCCACGAGGGGATTAAGCGCTATGTGGCGAACAATATGGAAGAGGCTTGGGGCTGGATTCATGACTTTGATGAAGGACGGCGTAAGGAGGAGGCCCTCGTGGTCTATTCCAGTCAGGCCGCTAACGAACACGGAGACTGGGAAGAGTCTTGGCGCGCGATTGATTTGATTGAGTCCCGTGATTTACGGACCAACGCGAAGAACTGGCGGCCGACTTGGATGAAGAGAATGGACGGTGAGCGAGGGCGTTAGTGAGGTTCCCTGAGTTTTTCATCAGCGATACCAGACGACGGTCTTGGCTTGAGCAGGTCCGATAATTCGGTAAGCGATTATGAGGTGAGCTCCATCAATTCTTTTTGAATTTGGAATGGGTGGAGGGGTGCTCATGGCATCTATTATGCCGTGAGTTTCTCAGTTGCCTGTTGGAAAAGTTCTTCTTTTTTGGAGCGGTCGGGAGCGGCGCCACGAGCCATGTCGGGTTTGCCGCCACCTTTTCCGCCTGCGATTGCGGCGAGTTCTTTGATGAGGTTGCCGGCTCCGTGACCTGCATTGTTGCCGTCTTCTCCGCAGAGGGATCCGAGGTGGAGTTTGTCGCCATCATCGACGATGAAGAAGGCGGCCTGGGTGAAGTGGAGCTTCTTGAGGCCATTCATGAGTTCCTGCAAAAGATGAGCTGGGCCTTCGAGGGCGTGAACGATGTTGCCGGTGAGGCCTCCGTTTTCGGCGAGGTCTGCGAGGAAGGCGTCGGCAGCGCGGGCGGCGCCGGCGGTTTGCGCTTTCTTGAGAGATTTTTCAGCGGTGACCGCTGCCGCTTTGGTGGCAGTGAGGGTGGCCCGAAGGAGGGGGAGAGATTGGTTCGCGGGGACTTCGACTTCGGCAACAGTTTCGACTTCGAGAGCTTGAAGAGCTTCGTTGGCTGTTTTGAGCTTTACGCCAGCTTGGGTGATTTCTTCTTTAAGTGATTCGACTTGTTCTAAGGTGAAGGCTTGAGCGGCCTCGCCGACGGCGGCTTCGATGCGACGAACGCCGGAGGCGATAGCTTCTTCTTTCTTGATGATGAATTGGCCGAGGTCGCTGGTGTTGCGGGAGTGGGTGCCGCCACAGAGTTCCATGGAGTAACCGTCGAGGGCGAGAGGCTCGCCGCCGATTTGTACGACGCGGACGAGGTCGCCGTATTTGTCGCCGAAGAATTGCATGATGTCTTCACGGCCTTTGATATCGGCGTGAGGGACTTCTTGCCAAGAGACGGGTTGAGCTGCGGAGATGCAGGCGTTGACCTTTTCCTCGATGGCAGAGATTTGCTGAGGAGTGAGGGCGGCGGAGGAGAAGTCGAAGCGCAGACGGTCAGGCGCGACGAGGGAGCCTTGCTGGGTGGCATCGGGGGAGACCACTTCGTGGAGGGCCCAGTGAAGAAGGTGGGTTGCGGTGTGGTGGGCCTCGATGGGACGACGACGGTGGTCGAAGACGCGGAGGGTGACTTTGTCGCCCACTTGAAGTTGGGCTTGAGGGGGGACGAGATGGGCGCGAGCGGAACCGATTTGTTGGGTGCCGCTGACGAGGTATTCGGCATCGCTGCCTTCGTGAAGCAGTTCGCCTTCGTCCCCTTGCTGACCACCCATTTCGGCGTAGAAAGTGGTTTGATCGGTGATGACGAGGAGCTTGTCCTCGGTGGGGTGGAGTTCGAGAATGGTGGCTTCACATTCGTCGTTGTCGAAGCCGATGAAGTTGGTGACGGCCTCCGATTTGAGGTCGAGGGCGGCGACG
>CAZUEC010000045.1:2037-7241 GCA_964618865.1 uncultured Roseibacillus sp.
CCACGATCTAAGGTTTGATTGAAACTCTCTTCTTCTCGTTGAAGGGTGGACTTGACGGTGTCTTGTTTCGCTTTGAGTTCGGGGAAGATGTCTCCGAGTTGTTTAACGAGGGTGTCGACAAGTTCTGTTAGGAAAGTCTTTTCTCCAGAGAAGCCGAGGGTGCGTCCATATTTAACAGCACGGCGTAAGATACGACGTAAGACGTAGTTGCGGCCGTTATTGCCGGGAAGGATTCCGTCGGCGATGGAAAGGGAGAGGGTGCGAATGTGGTCGGCGATCACGCGGAAGGCGATGGCGTCGGTGAGGATGGCTTGGTCGGCGCCTTCGGTGTTGGGGTAAATGTCGACATAGGTTTTGCCGCTGAGCTCTTCTAACTTTTTGAAGAGAGGGCTGAAGGTGTCGGTGTTGTAGTTGGTGGGCTTTTCAGAGAAATCGGTGAAGCCTTTCGTGTTTTGAATGATGGAGACGACGCGCTCGAAGCCCATGCCGGTGTCGACGTGTTTGGCGGGGAGGTCGCGGAAGGTGCCATCGGCTTCGGCATTGTATTGGATGAAGACGAGGTTCCAGATCTCGATGCAGAGGTCGGAGTCGGCATTGACGAGGCTGCCCTTGGTGTCGCCGTTGGGAGTCATGTCGACGTGGAGCTCGGAGCAGGGGCCGCAGGGACCGGTGTCGCCCATCATCCAGAAGTTGTCTTTGACGTTGCCGTTGACGATGTGGATGGCGGGGTCGAGTCCTTTGGCTTCGAATTTGGCTTTCCAAAAATCGTAGGCTTCTTGGTCGAAGTGGGAGGGGTCGCCCTCGGAGGGGGAGTAGACGGTGGCGTAAAGGCGCTCGGCGGGGAAGCCCCAGCGCTCGACGAGGAGTTCCCAAGCCCAGTCGATGGCTTCGGCCTTGAAGTAGTCGCCGAAGGACCAGTTGCCGAGCATTTCGAAGAGAGTGTGGTGGTAGGTGTCGTATCCGACATCCTCGAGGTCGTTGTGCTTACCGCCAGCGCGAATGCACTTCTGGGTATCTGCGGCACGAGGGGGAGAATAGGGGGCTGCTTGTTCGCCGAGGAAGTAGGGCACGAATTGGTTCATGCCGGCATTGGTGAAGAGCAGTCCGGGAGATTGTGGCAGCAAGGATGCTGAGGGCACTACGGTGTGTTGCTTCTCTTGGAAGAAATCGAGGAAGGATTGTCGGATTTCGGCGCTCGTCATGTCGTGAGAGGTTTGAACATGAACGGGCGCGAGAGAAAATGAAAAACAGCAAAGGAGGGTACGCGAAAAAGCGACTTCGGTGGGGGGACCGAAAGCCGCTTTTTCTGTTTTGGGGATGAGACTTATTGAAAAGTCTCAGTTTTTTTTGGGGAGAAAAGGACCAAAGGCGGGGACCTTGGGGAATGGGTCTTTTTCGATAGGGGGTTAGGGCACTTTTTGAAGGGCGAACTTTGGGGGCGTGCCGGGAGTCAAGTGGGGAGAGGGGGATTAGTAACCAGTGATAGCGCTACCAGCTGCGCTACCAGCATTACCAACTGCATTGGCCGTACCTTGGGCGGCATTGCCAACTGTGTTGCCGACGCCTTGGGCGGCGTTACCGACGGTGTTGCCGAGGCCTTGGGCTGCGCCTCCAACGGTGTCTCCAATAGAACGGGCAGTGTTGCAGGAGACGAAAGCGAGACCAGTAATAGCAAGAGCAGCAATTTTTACGATTTTCATAAGGATATTGAGTTGTTGAGTTGTTGAGTTGTTCCAAACTTAACGACCTTTAAGACCGATATAATGAGAAAATGGTCACTGCGAATTGGGATTTTTTTTTTAGGTTAAAAAAAGGCGTCCTTCTTTACGCCGTAAAAAGCGATTTCCCGGTAAATTGAGGGCGGGAGGGCCATCGCTGGGGATGAGGGTTAAAGTCCTTTGCAGAAGAGAATTGGAAATTTGAGGAATTTGGTGGTCTTCCAAAAATTGTTTTAAGCAAGCGCGTTGGAGTTCGGGGGGAAGTTCACGGATTTTGGGGAGAAATAAGCGGCCTTGGGGGTCGCGGAGTTGAAGGGAGGTGATGATTTGAGAGATGAGGACTTGGTGTTCGCGGCTCGTTTCTAGGGCTCGGATGATGGGGGGGATGATGTCGCGTTGGAGAATGTCAGTGAGAAGGGGCAGGGCTTCATGGCGCAATCGGTTGCGAGAATAGCAGAGGTCGCGGTTGCTCTGGTCTTCACGGTAAGGGATGGCGTGTTCTTTGAGGTATTGATCAATTTCGGTGCGACGGGTGTTGAGAAGGGGGCGAAGAAAGGTGAGTTTTTTCTGATCGATGAGGAATTCGTTTTCGAGGAGCATTCCTTTGAGTCCGGAAGAACCACGAAGGAGGTTGAAGAGGCAGGTCTCTGCTTGGTCTTCTGCGTGATGAGCAAGTAAGATTCTCGAGCAGTTTGTTTCTCGGGCGACCTTAGCAAAGAGCTGGTGACGGGCATGGCGGGCTGCGGTTTCGATGGATTCTCCTTGGTCTTGAGCTCTTTGGGCGATGGAGGTTTTTTCAAGAGTGAGAGGGAGGGCGAGCTTTTGGGCTAAGTCGGTTACGAAACGGGCATCGTCTTCTGATTCTTGACCTCGGAGTTGATGATTGAGGTGGATGAGGTGGAGGTTGCGGAATCCCTGCTGTGAGAGTAGGTGCAAGAGGCAAACGGAGTCCCGGCCGCCAGAAATGGCGAGGAGGTATTGGCGTCGGGAGGAGAGGAGACGGGTCTCAAGCACAGGGGCTATCCAATCAGAAGCGAGGCGGGAGAGGCCAGTTCGATTTTTGGCGTGATCGTTTGTTCAATCGATGGTGGTGAACTGGATAACGGGAGTTTCGCCGTGGATGCTGGCGAAAGGTTCATTTGGATCAGGAACAGGGGGGAGTTCGTTTTGAGCTGGCTCGGGTTTGGCTTCTGCTTCTTTTGGTTGATTTGCGGGCTGAGGGGGGGCTGCTTCTTCGACGTTGTTCTCTGTTTCTTTGGTGGGAGTGGGAGGAATTTGTTCTTCAATTAATTCCTTGGTGAATTCGGATTCCCAGTCGGTGGAGAGAACACGGATGATTTCCATGCGAGCAGGTTGTTTGCTCTCGGGGTCTTCCTTCTCGATGCGTTTGACTTCTAAAATGGCTTGTATCGCAGGTTTTCCTTTATGCTTGAGCTGAGAGGCAGCTAGGGCATCGACTAAGGTTTGATAGGCTTCTGATTCTTTGAGGACGACTGCCATGGCTACGACTTCTTCGGTAAAGTTGTGGAGGCGAAAGGCTTGGAAGCTACCGAGATTGAGGCCATTTGAGATGGTGTTGCCGTCTTGTAGCCAAGAGCGGATTGAGCCTTGGTCGACTTCATTACCACCGGCGAGGATAAGGGTTCCTTGGGCGAGGCTGAGAAGAGTGACTTCTTCGCATTCGGCAAAGTTCTTCCAATCTACTTGGAAAGGTCCGTCTCCGATTTTGACGAGAGGGAGGAGGCGTTCTTCGCGTCCAAAATCTTTAATGATTAGGTCAACTTCGGTGCGTCCATTTTCGAGAGTGCGTGCTTTGAGAGTGCGTTCAATAGTGGGAGCAGTGAGAGGCTCCCAAAAGTCTTTGAGGAGGTTTTCGTCAACAGGTCGAATGAATTTTTTGGCCTCAGTGAGTGACTGGGAGATGAGGAATTGTTGGGCGACGCTTTGGGCTTCGGCGATTTTGGTATCTTCGTTAGTTAGGGTTTTTCCTTTGGTAGGGTAGGTGACTAGAGGGGTGGTATCCTTGGCTTTGGTTTGACTCGTTTTTCCTTCTTTAAAGAGATCGGTAAAGAAGAACAGGATGCCGCCGATAATGGTCGCTAGGATGAGAATCAGGAGGAGAAAAACTAGGAGGGATGCGAACAGAGATTTCTTGGGTTCAGCGAGTAGGTCTTCGTCTGAAGAGAGGGGATAATGTGTATCTTGTTCTTGTTTCGCGTCTGCGATTTGTTGGGAAAGGTTTAGGTCGTTAGATTCTGAGTAAGGATCGGGTTCGTTGCCTTCGAGTTCGAATTCGTCGGAGGTTATGAGCTCTTCTTCTTCCAGCTCAGTTTCAGTAAGAGGAGGCACTTCATCTAGTTCATAAACAGTGGGTGCTTCTTCGTTGAAGGGGTCTTCGTGGTCTTCTTCTTCGTGATCGGAGGTGGTTTCTGAGAAAGGGTCTTCAATCTCACATGGTTCGTGAGAATATTCTTTGACGGAAAAAGGGGTAGGGGCTTTGGCGAAGGGACGAATGGGGGTTTTTCCGAAGGAGGCAGAAGGAGAGGTGGTTTCGCCTTCTCCTTTCTGGTCCACGAAAAGACTGTCGTCGGGTGGGCCTTCAATGGTGAAGGGAGAGTCGTGAGTAGAGGCGGTGCTTTCGCTTTCGGAAGTGGGGGAAGCGGGGGAGTCGGCTTTGGGCTCTGATGTTGTTCCTTCTAAATTTTCGGAATGTGGAGCGGTGATGCTGCCAAACTTCGTTTCTGCATCGGATGGAACGGAGAAGGGGGAGGAGTCGAGGGAGGTTTCTTGGAAAGGGGTTGGTTCAGGGAGGCTTTCCTCAGTGTTGGTTTCTTCAGGAGCGGGTTCGGGTTCAACGTAGGGCGCTGGCTCGGGAAGCGGGTTCTTGATGAGGTCGATTCGGTCAGACCGTTCTTCGGCTGGAATGGCGGGGACGGAACCTTCGTCGGTAAATTGAGGGGCAACATCCAGGTCTTCCAGTTTGATGGGAATAATTGGAATATTGAGGGAGCTAAATGGGGTGGTGAAGGGGCCGGTTTGATTGGCAAGTCCTTCTTGGAAGGAGGATGTTCCTTGGGGGTAGTCAGAGGCTGAGAATTCGCGGACTGGCATCTCTGGTAGGTCCGCGGTTCGTTGTAGCAGGGTGGCTTGATTGGTCTGTAGCTCTCGATATTGATTGAAGAGTTGTTTTTGGCCTGAGTGTAGGGCTTGGAGACCGTTATGAAGCCCTTTTTGTCCACCATGGAGAGCTCGGTGCTCTTCTTTTAGAGTTGATTGGGAATGTTGTAGCTTCTCTCCGTTGAAGAGGAGTTGTTTCTGGTTTTCTTGAAGTGTTTTTTGTCCGGCTCGAAGGTCGTGAACTGATTTTTGTAAATCACGAATGGCTGCGTAAACTTTGGCAGGAGAGAGGCTTTCCTTGCTGTTCTCGTCTTCGAGGTTGTCGATGGGCAGGGGGTTTTCGCTTTGGGGAGTCTCCCCTTGAGTGCT
>CAZUEC010000045.1:7341-10563 GCA_964618865.1 uncultured Roseibacillus sp.
TTGTCTTTGCGAGCCGGAATGGCGGTCTTACGGGCAGTGGGGGGGGTGCCTTCTTTAACGGAAACGGCCACTCCGGGCATGTCATCGGAGCGTTTCACCCAAGTTCCGCAATTCCGACATTCCGCGATTTCAGAGAGATCGTGGGTTCGGAAGGCGACAATTCGCCCGCAATCAGCACAACTTGCGTTCGTCATTTGGGGTTCTGGGTATTAAGACTCGGTTCATGAATATCAGACAAGCGTCAATAAGTTCATACAATCGATAATTGGGGTTTCCAAAATATCGCTTTTGAAGCTTCTGCACTTGTTAAAAAGTGAAGGGGCTTTAAATCATCTTTCATGTCTCATCCTCATCCTTTTCTGAGCAAAGATTTCTTGATTCGGTGGTCCACTTTAACGGCGGATCGAGTGGCTTCTGATATTCAGTTGGCGATTGAACAGGCTCAGTCTTCGATTGATGCGATCAAGGCTTTGTCGGACGCTGAAGTCAGCTATGATAATACATTTGGGTCCTTGGAGGCGGCGACGGAGCCACTTGAACGAGCATGGGGGCTCTTGAATCATCTTGATTCCGTTTCGAATAACGAACTTCAACGTGAGGCTCTTAACGAGCTTTTGCCAGCGGTCTCGACTTTCTTTTCTTCCATTTCTTTGGATGGAGATTTGTGGCAAAAACTGAAGGCTTTTTCGGAAAGTTCTGAGGTCGAGAAATTGACTTTGGTGCAGAAGCGCTTTGTTTCGGAAACGTGTCATGATTTCGTTTCTTCGGGAGCGGATTTGCTTTCTGATGAGAAGAAGCGGATGGCGGAGGTTTCTTCTGAGTTGGCTCTACTTACGCAGAAATTTTCGGAACATGTGTTGGATTCGACGAATGCTTTCGAATTGTATCTTGGAGAGGAAAGTCGATTAGGGGGGTTGCCAGAGAGTGCGAAGGCTTCTGCTGCGGAAGATGCTCAGAAAAAGGGGCGAGAAGGGGAATGGCGGTTTACGCTGCAGATGCCTTCTTTGATGCCGGTGCTTCAGCATGCAGAGGATGAGGAGTTGCGACGTGAACTTTGGTCTGCGTCCTCGCAAGTCGCTTCTGAGGGGGAATATGATAATACGGCTTTGATTTGGAAGATTGTTAAACTCCGACAAGAAAAAGCGGATTTGTTAGGATTTGTTAGTTTTGCGGATTTAACTTTGCAGCGTCGCATGGCAAAGAATGGGCAAGCTGCTTTGAGTTTTGTGGAGGATCTGCATGATCGAATTGAAGAGGCTTTTCAGAGGGAGACGTCTGAATTGGAAGCTTTTAGAACGGCGAAGACTGGTCAGGAAGGGGCGTTGCAACCATGGGAAGTGGCTTATTGGGCGGAGAAGCAACGGCAGGAGCGGTATGATTTGGATGATGAGGTTTTGCGTCCTTATTTTCCGGTTGAGAATGTGATGAAGGGGATGTTTGAGATCGCGACTCAGTTATTTGGGATTGAGATTGAGGAGAAGGATTCGGTTTATTTCGAAGCTCCTGTGGAGGAGGAAGGTGAGGTTGCTGAGGTTTGGCATCCTGAGTGTAAATTTTATCAGATTCGAGATACTACGAGTGGTGAGCATCTTGGGTCTTTTTATGCGGACTGGCATCCTCGGGAGAGTAAGCGGGGAGGGGCTTGGATGAATTGTTTGGAGGCGGGCTTGCCTCCTCAAAATGGGAATTCACGGCAACCTCATTTGGGATTGATTATTGGAAATATGACGAAGCCGGTGGGTGATAAGCCGGCGTTATTAACGCATCGAGAGGTGGAGACTATTTTTCATGAATTTGGGCATCTTTTGCATCAGCTTCTTTCTGAGGTATCGGTGAAGTCGCTTTCGGGGACGAATGTTCCTTGGGATTTTGTTGAGCTCCCGTCTCAAATCATGGAAAATTTTTGTTGGGATCGTGGTTCGTTGGATTTGTTTGCTCGTCATTTTGAAACGGGGGAGGCTATTCCTGAGGATTTGTTTGAGAAGTTGATTGCAGCTCGTAATTATATGTCGGCGACTACTTGTATGCGCCAGTTGTCGCTTGGGAAGTTAGATTTGGAGCTCCATGTGAATACTTGCCAATATCTTGGGCGAGATTTGGAGGAGGTGGATCGTGAGATCTTGCAGGGTTACCGGCAGAGGTTAGCGAGTGAGGTTCCGAGTCGAGCGCGTAGTTTCAATCATTTGTTTTCTTCTCCGACGGGGTATGCGGCGGGATATTATTCTTATAAGTGGGCGGAAGTTTTGGATGCAGATGCTTTTACTCGTTTTCAAAAAGAAGGGGTGATGAATGAGCAGACTGGACGAGACTTTCGAGAGAGTGTCTTGTCGAAGGGGAACTCTCGTCCTGTTGATGAGTCCTTTCGTGAATTTATGGGTCGCGATCCTGATTTAACGGCTTTGATGGTTCGTAGTGGTTTGGCGTAAGAAGGTTAGGAGGATGGGTGAGGAGGAGTTTTGAGGAAAGATGACCGGAGAGACGTTTGCGAAGAAAGGGATGATTCGATAAAGAAGGGGTTATGAAATTGCGTTGGTCCTTAGTCTTGCCTTTGGTTGTGAGTCTTGTGATCGCGGTTGTGGTGGGTTGTTCCACACGTCAATCTGGGAGATCGGGTGCGCGTACTTCGCGTCAGAATTTAGCTATCGCTTTGTTGGCTAGTCCTAATGTTCAGTTTGCGAATTACCATGTTTCTGGGCGGCGTGATAATGCGACGGCTCTGGATAACTTGAAGCAGACTGCGGCTGGGGTATCGGCGGCGCGGAGTTCCTATGGGCGTGCTCCGGGAGGATATACTCAGTTGAGTCCGCAAATGTTGTACGCGATGAAGGTTCTTTCTGATGACGGTTATCGCTTTCACATTACTTCGATTGCGGGGAGTTCCCACAGCTCACGTTCTCGACATTATTTGGGAGTGGCGTTTGATGTGAATCGGGTAAACGGAGTTCCTGTTCGTGCTGGCTCTGCACATTGGCGGGAGTTTATTCGCCGTTGTGAAGCGATGGGAGCGACGGAAACGTTGGGTCCTGGTGATCCTGCGCACAGCACTCATATTCATGTGGCTTGGCCAAGACCTCCTGGACAGTAGTTGGGGTGTTGTTGGCGGATGGAGCGGATTTCTCCGCGAGGAGCATGGATGTTGCTCTCGTTGGTTGTTATTCTTTGGTGTCGGCTTTTTGAGCCTGTTCGACGATTCGTTTGATGTCTTCGTCGGTCAATCCGTTG
>CAZUEC010000046.1:0-10405 GCA_964618865.1 uncultured Roseibacillus sp.
CTCAAGAAGTTCTCTCTCGGCGATAAACGAACGAACTTTTGGAAAACGGTCTAAGAAAAACAGTTCATTTCGTTTGATTGTGAAAAAAGAGGGTTGGGCTTTCTGATGACGAAAAATGGTGCTTGCATTGGGTTGGATTGAAAGCCAGTTTGTGGGGGTATTGTTGCAGTAAACTGAGGTGGGGTATCTCGGGGCTGCAACGTGTGAGTTGTTCACCTGTTAGTAATAAGGTCGTCTTAGGGCAAAATTATCGGCGAAATTTGATTTTGACGAATGATTTTTCACAAGTCTGACCTTATGTGACCAGAGTGAATTTTTTTTTTATGTCTTCTTCACTCAGCATTGATCTTCACAAGATATCTAAGTTCGTAAACATCGCTATTCCTGCTCTTATGGTGATTTTTTTCATAGGGGGGACTTTTCTGAGTTTCTATTTCCATTTTTTAACGGTTGCTTTTTTGTTTTTGACGTTGGCCAACCTTTTCTATCAGCACGTGCAGACTGAGCACACGCTTTTGAAAAATTTTGGACTTTTAGGGCAAGCACGTTACATGATGGAAAGTATTGGGCCGGAGATGCGGCAGTATCTTTTCGCAAATGATCAGGAGGAACGCCCTTTTAATCGGGAGGAGCGTTCGGAGGTGTATCGCAAGGCGAAGAATGTTGATTCGGCGAGTTCCTTTGGTTCCCAGCAGAGTTTTGATTCCAGTGAAATCAAGGTTCGGCATTCGATGTTTCCTACTCCTGCGAACGAGTTGAAGCCTTTCAAGGTGACTTATGGTGAAGAGCGCGGATTGGAAAGTGCCTATACAATCAATCATCCTCTGATGATCAGTGCGATGAGCTATGGCGCGCTGGGAGAAAACGCAATTCGTTCACTGGCGAGGGGTGCGAAGTTAGCAGGTATTCCGATGAATACTGGTGAAGGAGGTTATCCAAAGTATCACTTGGAGGAGGGATGCGATCTTATTTTTCAAATCGGTACTGCTAAGTTTGGAGTGCGCAATGAGGAGGGCCTTCTGGACGAAGCAAAGTTGGCTAAGATTGCGAAACAACCACAGGTGAAGATGATCGAGATTAAGTTTTCTCAGGGTGCAAAACCGGGGAAGGGAGGCTTGCTTCCAAAGGAAAAAATTACGGACGAAATTGCGGATCTTCGTGGTATTGAAAAGGGTAAAGATGTGGTCTCCCCGCCTTCTCATCCCGAGTGTGATACTGTTGAGAATACGGTTCGCTTCATTAAGCGAGTGCAAGAAGTCTCTGCTTTGCCTACTGGCTTTAAGATTTGTCTGGGAAAAATTAGTGAGTTCGAGGCTCTTGTTGAAGAGATGAAGCGGCAAGAGGTGTATCCTGATTTCATAACGGTAGATGGCGCTGAGGGCGGAACTGGAGCGGCTCCAAAGTCTTTTCTCGATGGAGTGGGAGTGCCACTGACGTTGGGCCTTTATCAAATTAATGATTGCCTGCAGCGGCATGGTATTCGCGATAAGATGAAGCTGAATGCCTCGGGCAAGTTGATCAATCCAGGGCGTCAACTTGCTGCGTTAGCTCTTGGTGCTGATGCGGTTTATTCTGCGCGTGGTTTCATGCTTTCGCTGGGTTGTATCCAAGCTTTGCAGTGTGGGAATAATACCTGTCCAATTGGGATTACGACTCATGATCCAGCATTGCAGCGAGGCCTTGTTATTGAGAGCCACGCTCCTCGCATTGTGAATTATGTTCATAATTCTGGACACGATATTGAAGAGCTTCTTCGTGCGACCGGTTGTCGTTGTTTTTCAGAGCTCTCCCTAGATCATCTTTATATTCCTTCTAATACGGTCCTCAGCGACTTTCATCTCTTGTCTTTCAATAAAAAACAGACTGCTTAAATCTTATCCTTTCTTCAGATTATGAAAAAAAACATTGTTTCATGGGTCGCTCAAATTGGAGTGGTCTTCATTCTTGGTCAGACTTTATTTTTCAAGTTTACGGACGCACCTGAAGTGGTTGCGCTTTTCAATAAGTTGGGGATGGGGGCGTTTGGTTATAAGACGATTGGTCTTTTTGAGCTCATCGCTTGTGTATTACTTTTGATTCGCTTTAGTATTATCTGGGGGGCGATTCTGAGTTGGGGCTTGATGAGTGGAGCGATTATGGCTCACGTGACGAAGGTTGGATTTGAGGGGGATGATGGTTCACTCGGGATGATGGCGATTATCGCTTGGTTGTTGAGTTGTCTCATCATTTACCTTCGTCGACAGCAAATTTCGATTGTGGCTAACATGTTTACGAGTAAAGTATCGGATAATGGCACCAATTCACAATAAGACTCATATGAAAACTTCTGATCTTTTTATCAAAGCTCTTGAAAACGAAGGGGTGGAATACATCTTCGGTGTTCCTGGGGAAGAAAATCTCGATTTTATAGAATCGCTTCGTCATTCGAAATCAATCAAGTTGATTCTAACTCGTCATGAGCAAGGGGCTGCTTTTATGGCTGCTACTTATGGTCGTCTCACTGGACGAGCTGGGATTTGCCTTTCGACTCTTGGGCCGGGTGCGACGAATTTCGTAACTGGTGCGGCTTATGCTCAACTTGGGGCGATGCCGATCATTATGATTAGTGGTCAAAAACCGATTTATCATAGTAAACAAGGTCGTTTTCAGATCATAGATGTTGTGGGGTTAATGCAGCCTTTGACTAAGCTCTCTCGTCAGATTGCGCATGGCAATAATGTCCCTTCGCTTGTTCGTGAAGCGGTGCGCATTGCGGAGACCGAGCGCCCAGGAGCAGTGTATCTTGAGCTTCCCGAGGATATTGCGGCCATGGAGGCGACTGAAACTGATCTCTTTGTTCCTTCGATTCGGAAGTATGCTACTGCTGAAGATTCTGTTCTCGATGAGGCGGCGGCTAAGATTAAGGCTGCTAAGATGCCGTTGGTTCTGATCGGAGCGGGGACAAATCGGAAACAAGTGCGCACTGCGATTCGCGACTTCCTTGCTCACACTGGTTTGTACTCCTTTAGCACGCAAATGGGGGCGGGGGTTGTGGATGGGCGAAACGAGTCCTTTCTTGGGGTGGCAGCTCTTTCGGATAAGGATTATGTGCATTGTGCGATTGATCGGGCGGATCTCATTATTAACATTGGGCACGATGTGGTGGAAAAACCGCCCTTCTTCATGGAGCATGGTGGGAAAGAGGTTGTTCACGTCAATTACTTCCCCGCAGAAGTGGATCCTGTCTACTTCCCTCAACTCGAAGTTGTTGGTTCTATTGACGAGTCTGTGAAAAGGTTGGGTGAACGGGTTGGTCCTAATACTGAGCGAGACAATAGTTTCTTTGAGCGAGTGCGCACTGATGCTTTGACTCATATTCACGAAAAGGATGAGCTTGCGGGTTTCCCAGTTGTGCCACAGCGTTTTGTGGCTGACGTTCGCAAAGTGATGCCGAGTGATGGGATTGTGACTCTCGATAATGGAATTTATAAAGTTTGGTTTGCGAGAAATTACCCTGTTCACGAATCGAACACGCTCCTTCTCGATAATGCCTTAGCAACGATGGGAGCAGGTCTTCCTTCTGGAATGGCTGCTAAGATGGTGAATCCGAATGTGCCGGTGCTCGCGATTTGTGGCGACGGTGGGTTTATGATGAATTCGCAGGAAATGGAAACTGCGGTTCGACTTGAACTCGATCTTACGGTCTTGGTTTTACGCGACAACGCGTATGGGATGATTAAGTGGAAGCAAGCTGGGATGGGTTTCCCGAATTGGGGTCTCGATTATGGGAATCCTGATTTTGTCAAATATGCTGAAAGTTATGGAGCATACGGAGTTCGGGTTGAAGCAACTGATGACTTTGCGCCGATCTTGAAAGATTGTCTCAGTCGGAAAGGGGTGAATCTCATAGAGCTTCCGGTAGATTACTCCGAAAATGAACGGGTTCTCATTGAAGAACTTGCCGCTAAGACGTGTCTCCTCTAATCTTTTTTATTTTCGATGTCTGTTATTACCGTTTCTTCTGCTTGGACGCGTGAACCAGTCAGAGATCTTCCGTATCATACTGCGGAAGATATTGAGTGCTATTTGACTGAAGCGACTCGACTTTGGAAAGAGGGGCCACTTTCGAAGGGTCGACGTATTGAGGTTCTCGAAAAAGCTTCCGCGATCATCTCTACGCGTGCCGAGGAGTTGGCTCAGCAAATTGCTCTCGAGGGGGGGAAACCCTTTGCTGATGCGCTTGTTGAAGCTCACCGTGCGGCGGGATCGGTCAAGTCGGCTGCGGATGTTCTTGCCCATGCGGCTGGAACTGAGATTCCAATGGGATTGACTGAGTCTACCGAAGGTTATCGAGCTTACACTCGCAAGGAACCTATTGGTCCTGTGGTGGCAGTGAGTGCCTTTAATCATCCGTTGAACCTCATTGCACATCAGGTTGCTCCTGCAGTTGCGGCAGGGTGTCCAGTGATCATTAAGCCTTCTCTCACGACTCCTCTCTCGTGTTTGAGCTTCATCGATATTCTTCGTGAAGCTGGTCTTCCAGAACCTTGGGCGCGAGCGGCTCTGATCTCTAATGAGCTTGGGACCAAACTGGTTACTGATCCACGGGTTGCCTTTTTTAGTTTCATTGGTTCGGCAAAAGTTGGTTGGTGGTTGCGCTCGCAACTGGCGCCTGGCACTCGTTGTGCGCTCGAGCATGGTGGTAGCGCTCCGGTTATTATTGCCGCCGACGCCGACTTGGATGATGCGGCGGTCCGTTTAACTAAGGGTGGTTATTATCATGCCGGTCAGGTCTGTGTTTCTTCGCAACGCATTTTTGTCGATCAGGCGGTATCTGAGGTTTTTTTGGAAAAGTTCAAGACTTTGGTTGAAGCTCTTCAAGTCGATGATCCGCAACACAAAGATACTGATGTTGGCCCGTTGATTTTACCTCGTGAAGTGACTCGAGTTCATTCTTGGGTGGAAGAGGCTTTGGCCTCCGGTGGTGAACTCATTTGTGGGGGGGAGATCCTTTCTGAAACCGCCTATCAGCCGACGATTCTTAACCGACCTGGAGCGGATACTAAAATTTCCCGAGAGGAAGTTTTTGGACCTGTGACGGCGATTTTTCCTTTCACGGATATTGAGAATGCGATCGAGACTGCGAACGATGTTCCTTGGGCCTTCCAGTCTTCAATTTTCACTCAAAGTCTTCGGACCGCTGAGCTCGCTGCTGATCGTCTCAATGCGGGGACAGTGATGATTAATGAGCATTCTGCTTTTCGGGCAGATTGGATGCCCTTTGCGGGGTTTGATAGTTCTGGTTACGATACGGGAGGTGTTCCTTATACTTTCCACTCAATGAGTCGTGAGAAAATGGTGGTGACTCGTCATGTTCTCTAGATCTTTTTGCAAATGACAGTGTTGCTCCTCAGTCATTTCGGCAATCTCATCTGGAATAGGGTTTGATCTAACAATTACTAAAAATGGCTAGTTGTTTGTTGCTGAATGCTACTGGGGAAGAACTTTTCGTAGTTGTTCAGGGATGTCGGTGGTGATGGTTCGCGTGCCGTAATGGAAGAAGCGCTGAGCCATCTCGGCTTCGTTGACGGTCCAGACGTGATGTTGGTAGCCGGCTTTTTGGAGGCGTTGGACAAATTCTTGATTCACGGCCGGATGGGGGTTGGTGGAGAGGCCATCAGCCTGGCTGGTTTTAAGTAGAGCGAGGGTTTCGTCTGCAGAGGGAGAGAGGTGTGGATGCTTGAGATCGAATGCAATTAAGAGGTTTGTTTCGTATTGGGGGTTTGTTTTTTTCCAAGTGGTGACGAAGTCGAGGCTGAAAGCGATGACGATGATTTGTTGAGATTGGAGTCCGCTGAGGGCGAGAGCTTTTGTGAGTGGGGCTACCATTTCGGATCCAGTTTTGACTTCGATGACGATTTTCTTTTTGTCGGGGATGGTGGTTAGGACTTGTTCGAGAGTTGGAATTCGAGTGTTTTGGAATTTTTGATCTTTCCAGCTTCCGATATCTAGTTGTTGAAGTTCGGATAAAGTGGAGTCGGCGATTACGAGGTTTTTTGAGGCTATTTTTTTTGTTTCGTAATCGTGTACGCAAACAATGTGGCCGTCTTGGGTGAGATGAAAGTCGCCTTCAATGGCTTCGGCTCCTTGTTTCCAAGCGAGTTCGAAGGCGGGGAGAGTGTTTTCGGGGGCATGGGCGGAGGCTCCGCGATGAGCGACGAGGAGTTCGAACATATTTGTGAAGGGGGTGTTAAAAAAGATTTATCTAGATCGAAGGAGGCTACTTTTTAGGAGCTGGTTTTTTGACGTCCCAGGCGGTTAGCCAGCGGTGTTCGGTTTTCTTGAATCCGTCGGCGAGGAGTCGTTTTTCCATTTCTGGAAAGTGAGCTGCACCGTAGAATATGCCGATTTTGGTTGCTCCTTTTTTCTGTTCACGAGCGAGGATTTGAAAGCATTTTTCGTTACGGTCAGTGATGATGAGATTTTTTCCTGTTAGAGCTGCCGTCGATTCGTCTCCTTGATCCATTAGGTGCATGTATTGTATTTTTAATCCTGATCCGTCTCCGGATAGAATGGCTCGCATGACTAAGCTCATATCCATTCCGCCGAATGGTTTGCCTGTGATCTCGGCTGTTTTTACGGAGTTTTGTATCGCGAAGGCAAAAATTTCGTCTTCTTTTCCCTGAGTGAGTTTCAAATATTCGGCCATGGTGAGGTCGGCGTGGATGAAATTTTCTTTGGTGTAATCGATGTGCTCAACTTGTTGGCTGAGTTGCATGGTGATGGCTAAGGAGTGATAGAGTGAGCGTAGTCCTTCTGCAGGGCGATTATGGGCTTCTTTTTTTGGTTTCGGTTTTGGTTTGCCGTTGAGAAGTTTTGCTGCCTTTTCCCCTCCGATGAGTTCGAAGAGTAAAGTTGGGTAGTTGGTGAACTCTTTGTTGAGTGCTTCGAAATAGCTTTTGTCTCCAATGTGGATGGCCCCGATCAGAGTGACGGTGGTGTTTTCTTTGGTATAGGTGGTGACTGAGGTCTGTAGTTGAGCGCGTTCTTCTTCGTCTACAATTCGGATGAAATTGGTATCTTCGCCTTTAGCGAGAAGGTTGGTTACGAGGAGGATAGCAGAAAAGAGGCTTTTGAATGGGTAGGGCACTCCTTTAAAATAGGCTATAAGGGTTCGATTTGGCGAGACAAGTGTTCAGGGTGAGCGTTCTTGTCTGATTTTTTTGAATGGTCTAGTATCTCTCGCAGATGAGCGACTTTTTGCGTTATGTTCCTGACCTTTTTTCCTACCAGCGGAGAGAAGCTCGCGAGGTTATGGTTGGTAATGTGGGCCTTGGAGGGGCTCATCCTATTCGTTTACAGTCGATGATCACAAGTGATACGCGTGATGTGGAGGCGAGCGTGGGTCAGGTGCTGGCTTTGGCGGAGGCGGGATGCGAAATCGTGCGGATTACGGCTCAGACTCGGAAATATGCGGAATTTTTGAAGCCAATCTCGGAAAAGGTGCGTGCTGCGGGGGTGACTGTGCCTTTGGTAGCGGATATTCATTTTAAGCCTGATGCTGCTTTGGAGGCTGCAAAGTGGGTGGAAAAGGTTCGGGTTAATCCGGGTAATTATGCGGATAAGAAAAAGTTTGAGATTCGTGAATATACGGATGATCAATACGCTGATGAGTTAGCGCGGATTCGGGAGCAATTCCTGCCTTTGGTTGAGGTTTGCAAAGCGAAAAAGCGGGCGATGCGGATTGGGACTAATCATGGTTCGCTTTCGGACCGAATTATGAATCGGTATGGTGATACTCCGTTAGGAATGGTGGAGAGTGCTTTGGAGTTCGCTCACATTGCGCGCGAAATGGATTATCACAATTTTGTTTTTTCGATGAAGGCTTCTAACCCAAAGGTTATGATTGAGGCGTATCGTTTGTTGGTGGCCCGTTTGAATGAGGAGGGTGGTGATTGGAATTACCCTTTGCATCTGGGGGTTACAGAGGCTGGAGATGGGGAGGATGGGCGTATTAAGTCTGCGATTGGGATTGGGAGTCTCTTGGCCGATGGGATTGGAGATACGATTCGGGTGAGTCTGACCGAGGATGCGGTGCATGAAATCCCGGTGGCGAAGGCTTTGGTGGGTTCGGTTGTTGCAGCGTCATCAGGGGTGGTGGGGTTTGATGATGCGAGTCAGAAATACGAGGGGCTGGAGCCTTCCTGGGATCCCTTTAGTTATGAGCGACGCCGGACAGGGGTGTTGGAATGTGGAGAGGTTGCCCTTGGACGATCCGAGTTGATGCGAGTCTTTACCTCGCGAGGGAAGTATGAAGCGGTGAAGCACAAGCTTGCTGGTTTAGGTGATTTTCAGCCGGAGGTGGTCTATGAGGATGCGGATGTGCTTGCCATTGATCCGCGAGATGATGACGAAATTGCGGCCGCTAATGCTCTTGAGGAGAGGAAAGTGGTGACCGTTAAGGATGGAATTGAAATGAACGTAATTTCTGCCTTTCGCCTTTTAGCGGCGCGCTTACAGAAGCAACATCCTATTTTGCTGAAAGATGTGCTGAAGCCATCATGCGATGAACAGAAAGATTTTTTGGAAACGCTTTTAGAAGCTTCTAGAAATTTGGGTTCTTTGATTTGTGATGGAATTGGTGATGCTATTTTAATTCAGGGAGAGGAGGCTCCGGGTCAGTCTCTTCGCTTAAGTTATAATATTTTACAGGCGGCCGGAGCTCGTATTTTTAAGACGGATTATGTCGCTTGTCCGAGTTGTGGGCGTACTCTTTTTGATTTGCAGGAGACGACTCAGAGTATTCGAGTGGCAACTGGTCATCTTAAGGGGGTGCGCATTGCGATCATGGGGTGTATTGTGAACGGGCCTGGTGAAATGGCTGATGCGGATTTTGGCTATGTGGGTGGAGCTCCTGGAAAAATCAACTTGTATGTCGGTAAGCAGCCGGTGAAGTTTAATATCCCAGAAGGGGAAGCTGTGGACCGACTGGTGGATTTAATTAAAGAGCATGATCGATGGGTCGAGGTGCCGGAGAAGGTATTGATGGAAGTATGAAAGGGGTAACAATTGATAAACCACGGACGCGTTCTGCGGAAAAAGTTCGCGAGAAGTTAGATGTTCCGTGGAAGGTGGTAGTCTATGATGATCCGGTAAATTTGATGGATTACGTGACAAAGATTTTTCAAAAGGTTTTTGGTTATTCTCGTGAGAAGGCCGAGATTTTGATGAAACAGGTGCATGATGCTAAGCGTTCGGTGGTTTGGACTGGTGAGAGGGAGAAGGCTGAGTACTACGTGCAGCAATTACATAGGTTTCAGCTTCATGCAGGGTTGGAGAAGGAAGAATGAGAATTGAGTTCATAGCGGAAAACGTTCTGAAGTTGATTTTAACCAAAGAGCGGGAGTGGGTTCTTTTTGATAAGCTTGCGGTTGATGTGGAGGGAAGAGGCGAAGGCTGGCTGGCTAAACGTCTAGGGGTGCTGATGGATGATGAGGAATGGGACGATCTAGTGGTGCCGGGTTTGACGGCTCAGTTTGAGGAAGATTATCAACGGGTTCATGAGATGGTTCGGAGCGCTTTTCTGGAATGGAAGGCACAGCAACTGGAAGAGAAAAACAGTAAGCTGAAGAGGAAGGTTCCTATCGATCTTTCGATGGAGGAAGAAGAGGAGGAGTTCGGGGCAATCTATATCACTAAGGAAGATTGCAATGCTTGGTATAGTGTTTTCAATCAAGCGCGACTGGCTTTAGAAGGAAAATGGAAATTGGCTTCACTCAAGAATGAGGAGGAGTTGGGGGCGTTAGAGAATGTGGAAGCAGCCCGGCTGGCGGCTTTTCTTCGGGATGGTTTTTATACCAAGATTCAGGCTGTTCTTCTCGACACTTTATACGAGTTATAAAGAGGCCGTTTCCTCTCGTTGAGGAAGGGATGCGGTGATTGCTTGGGCTACTCTGGTGACTTCGAGTTCGACTAAGCAGCGGTGGTCTAGAGGGCATTTGGGGAGGTTGCAGGGGGAGCATTCGGCATGAGTGGTGAGCACGGAATGAATTTTGCCAAGTGGGCGATGGGTGCGAGGATCTTGTGGTCCCATGAGGGTGACCGTGGGAAGTCCGAGATGAGCGGCGAGGTGAACTAAGGTGCCATTAGGGGCAATTAGAAGGGAGAAGGTAGGAAGGATGGTGAGTAGTTGTTCGAGATTAAAGTCTTCTGCGGAAGAGTTTTTATCAGGTTTTTTGGTTTGTTCTGAATTCATGGCTGTGGCAAGCCGATCGGTGGCGGGGCTTTTGCCCGGCATCGAGAGAAGGAAAAATTCGGGTTGGAGGTTTTTGGATAAGCTTTCGATGAGTTTGAGGTAGGATTCGGTAGGCCACTCGCAAGCGGGTCCGAGATCGGAATCAGGGGCGAGGGCAATGCGGGGAATGCG
>CAZUEC010000047.1:0-10244 GCA_964618865.1 uncultured Roseibacillus sp.
TGCGAAAATCAAAGGGCAACCTGTTGCCGAGGTTATCAGCGACCAAGATTGGTTGAAGGGAGAGTTTATCTCAACGGTTCAGAAGCGAGGGGCTGCGATTATTAAGGCTCGAGGATTAAGCTCGGCAGCTTCGGCGGCAAATGCGGTAGTGGATACGGTGGTTAGTTTGACCAATGAGACTGCGGTAGGAGATTGGCATTCGGTTGCGGTTTCTTCGCCAGGTGCTTATGGAATTGAGGCTGGTTTGATGGCTTCGATGCCGATTCGGACAAATGCCGATGGTTCATGGAGCGTGGTGGAGGGAGTGTCTGTTGATGAATTCTCGCAAGGGAAAATTGATGCTACGATCAACGAGCTTCTCGAAGAACGTGAGGCGGTCAAGGATCTCATTCCTTCCTAATCTTCTGAATGACTGATCCACTAGTGATTGCAGGGCGCGAGTTCAACTCGCGTCTTATGTTGGGTACGGGAAAATTCGGTTCTCCTGAGATCATGAAGGAGGCTCTGCAAGCGAGCGGGACTGAGATCGTGACGGTGGCTTTGCGGAGAGCGAATCTTTCGGGAGAGAAGGATCCGTTTGCAGATATTCTGGACCATGTGGATCCTGAGAAGTATCTCGTGCTCGCGAATACGAGCGGGGCGATGAATGCTGAGGAGGCTGTGCGGTTGGCGAAATTAGCGGAAGCGGCCGGTTTGCCGAAGTGGATCAAACTTGAGATACATCCTGATCCCAATTATCTTCTGCCTGATCCGATTGAAACTCTGAAGGCGGCTGAAGAGCTGGTGAAAGATGGTTTTGTCGTTTTGCCTTATATTAATGCTGATCCGGTTTTGGCTAAGCGGTTGCAAGAGGTAGGAACTGCTACGGTGATGCCCTTGGGGGCTCCGATTGGTTCAAACCGTGGGATTGCAACACGCGATCAAGTTCGGATCATTGTGGAGCAAGCTACGGTTCCAGTCGTGGTTGATGCTGGTTTAGGTGCTCCTAGCCATGCTGCAGAAGCGATGGAGTTGGGAGCGGATGCGGTGTTGGTCAATACCGCGATTGCGGTTGCTGGTGATCCGGTTGAAATGGGGAGAGCGTTTGCGATGGCGACAGAGGCAGGGAGAATGGGGTATCAGATGGGGTTGCCGGAGCAGCTGGATTCTGCAGAAGCAACGAGCCCTTTGACTGGTTTTCTCGAGGGGTGAGTTCGTTTCGATGGTTGATTTTATTCGAATAAGATTTCGTCGATATTTGGTAGGCGGCTTCCGTTGGATTCAAGAGTAAGGGTGTTTGCTCCTTTTTTAAGGTGCACTGGGATTTTGATGGTTTGCCAATTTGTATTCCATGAGCCGGTTTTTTTGAAGGAGGCGATGGTTTCGAGTTTGTTGTTTAAAATGACTTTTAGTGGTCGTTTCGTGTTGGGGTCATTGTGGGTGTAGCGGATCGTTAAGGTGGCGTCGCCTGCGGAGCCGTCATTTTCTTGATAGAAGGTGATGCTGCCTTCCTTGCCTTCGAAGTCGATGTATCCTGTCCCACGAAAACTATTGCCGTTGTTTTTGATGGTTCCGTTTTTAGTTTTGGCTGTTTCGGCTTGAATTGCTTGAGAGGTATTTGTTTCAAGGTTTTCACTAGGGCTAAGCCAATGAAGACCTTTGTTTTTTCCGACATCCTCTCGCATCATTAAAAATGGTTTTCCATCGGAAAAGGCAGTCGCTCGAATTGTGTGTGAGCCTTTTGCTGAAAATGGTTTTTGGTAGAGAGGGCTATCCAAAGTGGGTTCTGTTTTGTCGAGAGTGTAGCGAATATCAAATTTTTGATTTTTAATGGTTCCCGATGTTGAGACAGAGGTGATCTTGATAGAATAGAGAGGAGAGGTGATTTGGCTTCGCTCGCCAAAGATGCCGCCGATTGTGATTTGAGCATCTGTTCCATGCAAAAAGAGGCGAGCTTTGCCCATGAACGCGCGTTTTGTTTTTTGACTGGGAGGTTGGAGATTGGAGGGGTCACCGTTTTCGAAGCTGAGGAGCTTGGCTTGACCATCTATGCGGATATTGAGGTTGTTTTCGCCATAAGGGTATGGGCGGTTTTTTTCATCGACGATGGAGATGTCAATGATGGGGAAGTCGGGGGTGCGGTTATCAGTCTCGATCTTCAGATTTCTTGGACTGGTACTGCTTTCGATTGTTTGTTCGGCGACTTGTTTGCCATCATTGCGAGCAATGGCTCGAAGGGTTCCGGGGGTCCAAGGGACGAGCCATTGACAGGCCATGCGATTCCATTTTTTCCCTGGTTTTTGGATGCCTAATGATTTGTCGTTTAAGAAGAGTTCGATTTCTTCGGCATTTGAGTAGGCTTGAACAGGGATGAGGGTTCCTTTCTTCAATAAGGGGTGAGTCCAATGGGGGAGAAGATGAACCATTGGCGCAAAAGTCCATTGGCTACGATAAAAGTGGTAGAGGTCTTTTGGGAATCCGGCTAAGTCAAGGGCGCCACTGGAGAAGCTATGAAAAGGGAGTCCTCCGTGGACGTAGGATGCTTCTCCAGGGTAGTCAAAGCCGGTCCATCGGAAGTGGCCGGAATACCAAGGGAGGTCACGCGCTTTTTCCCAAGCTTGCCGAGCGTTGATGCGAACGTAAGCGTTGTCGTAAGAGGATTGGAAAATTTGTTTACGATTTTTTATGATGTTGCTGGGGAAGGCGGCATTTCGAAAGATTTCTGTTTCAGTGAGGTCGGGGGTTTCGAAGGGGCTTTGACGTTGATTGGGGTATCCGTCTCGATACCATGTCTTGCTTTTATAAAAGCCGCGAACTTGCCAAGTGTGAGGAGCTTCAGTGGCAACAAAAGCTTTTTTGGGTCGCTTTTCGGAAAAGAATTTTTGGGATTCGGAATGACCGTTGACTCCGTAGACATCCATGTGTTGGGAGGCGGAATGGCCGGAGGTGACGAGACGAGTTTCGTCTAGTTGGTGACAGAGGCTGACGAGTTCTTTTGCAATGGGGCCACCAGTCTCGTTTCCTACGGACCAAATGATGACGCAGGGATGGTTACGGTCGCGACGGATCCAGTCGGTGAGGTCGCGTTGCCACCAATCTTTGAAGTTGTGAGCGCCGTAGTCGTGTTCGGCTTTTCGGCGCCAACCGTCAAAGATTTCGTCCATGACGAGGATTCCGAGTTGGTCACAGAGATCGTAAAAGGCGGGGATTTGAGGGTTGTGGGCAGTGCGAATTGCGTTGCATCCCATATCTTTCAGCAAGCGGAGTTTCCATTCTAGTAAAGGCTTGGGCCAGGCTCCTCCGAGTGGTCCACCGGTTAAGTGTTCGCAGACTCCTTTGAGTTTAGTTTGACGACCGTTGAGTGAGAACCCGGTGTCTTTATCCCAATTGATTTGGCGGATTCCAAAGGAGACTTTCTGAAGGTCGAGAACTTCGTGGTCATTTTTGAGAGTAAGAGAAGCTTGATAGAGAGCAGGTGTTTGAGGTGACCAAAGTTGAGGGTCGGGGACGGTGAGAAGGGTTTTGGTGAGTTCGAGAGCTTTGATTTCTGATTTTGTGACTTCTTTGCCTGTGGGATCAAAAATTTGGATATGAAGTTTTGCTTTGGCGGAGCCTTGGATTTCTGCAGAGAGGTGGATGGAGGCTTGGGTGTCTATAATTTGTGGGGTGCGGATGATGATTCCGTCGTGGACGATGCGTGAGGTGGGGTGGGCTGCTTCTAGGCAGACGGGGGCGTATATTCCGCAGGGGTGATACCAGCGGGTGGAGGGTTCGAGCCTGCAGTCGGCGCGTACGATGAGTGTATTGCTCCCTTTTTTTAAGTAGGGAGTTAGATCATAACGGAAGGAGATGAAGCCGTAGGGTCTTCGACCTACTTCTTGTCCATTGAGGAAGACGGTGGATCTGTGGTATATGCCATCGAAGCATCCAAAGATGGTTTTGTTGGCAAAGTTTGCAGGGAGTTCGAATTTTTTTCGGTACCATCCAATTCCGGCGATTCGATATCCACCTTGTGCAGCTTGTGCGCCATTCTTTCTAGGGCCAGCTTGCCAGGACCAGTCGTGAGGGAGGTTGACGGTTTGCCATTCTTGTGTGGTTGGAGGGATGTCAGAGAAGTTTTTTTCAGTTCTGAATTCCCATTGCTGGTTGAGGGAAAGGATCTCTCGGGCATGGGTTTTTGTGATCAAAAATGAGAGAGTGATAGCGATGAAGAGAAGTTTCATGATTTGTTGGAGAATGATTCTTAAGGTTTTTTGAAAAGAGTGATTTAATCGAGCTATCGCGGGGTGATGGTTTCTGGGAAAAGTTGTTTCCAAATTTCTAAGGCAGTCTGGATTTGAGGGGCTTTTCTGGTTGGAGAAAGTTCCCAAGTTAAGGGGGCGTTTTTAGGGAAGAATGGGAAGAGGGTTTTGTAGTCAAGTTCACCAGTGAAGGGGACTCGGTGGTCACGGCTAGGCCACTCAACATCATGAACATGGGCTCCGAATAAATAGGGCTGCATTTTACGCAGCCAGTCTTTGTGTTCTAAGAGCCCGAGATTGTGTTTGAGTTGGACGTGCCCAAAATCATGCCAGTAGACAATGTTAGGATGGTCTTTGAAGCGCTCTTGTAAGGTTACCATTTCTCTTTCGGTTGGCATGTCCTCGTATTTGGAGCGTGATTCAATCGCGAGCTTAAGATTGAGGTCGGCGGCTTTATCGGCAAGAAGCTCGAGGGTCGAGCAGGCGCGATCGAAGTAGAGGGAGCTGTGTTTTTGTCGTTTTTTGACACACTTGATTTTATGCTTCACGAATTCAGGGCTGTCCTGCAGTCCGTCTTTGACCATTTGTGTTAGTTTGCCGGTCCATTTTTTATGAGGCATTTGGGGGATGGAGCCCATGTGGAGAACTAGGTATTGAGCTTCGAATTCTGCGGCTACTTCCATAGTTTTGAGGGTCATGTCCATTGCCCGTTGACGTTCGTGTTCTCGGAAGGAGGTGAACTCATAAGCATCGGGAGCATCGATCATGACTTCGGTGGGTGAGGGGAAATAATTATGAACACCGACGCAATTGAATTTGCGAGCTTTGAAGGCTCTTTGAAGACCTGGAAGTTTGGCAATCGTCATGCCATGAGAGAGTTCGAGGTGGTCGAAGCCGAGTTCTAAAATTTCATCAACCATCTCCTCTCCGTCGTTGTGGCGGGAGTTGTTCCAACAGGTGGAGAAGGCAAGCATTGAGGTAAGGGAGAGATGTTATGCTACATTGAATACCTTTGGGTCCAATGTTGAAATGTTCGCATGACGAAACCAGTTTTTGAGTAAGTGGAGAGGGTGAGGATACGAAGGTGAATGGGTGTTCTTTCTGAGCTTAATTTTCATGATGTGGTGAGGTACGGTTTAAGCCGTATCAATCTCGATGTTATCAATGAGACGGACGTTTTGATAGAAGGCTGCAATTGCGAGCAGTGCGGGTTCGGATACTGAGGAGAGAGGTTGTAGAGTTTCGCGGGAGACGAGATCAAGGTAGTCGAGTTTGAAAGATTTGGGAGGGTTTTGGAGTTGCTGATGAGCTGTGGTTAGATATCGTTCGGGGTTACGTTCTCCAGTAACGGCGAGGTTTTGAGCCGCGAGGAGAGCTTTTCGTAAGCGAGCGGAATCTCTGCGGTCAGGGGGGGTGAGGTTTAGGTTGCGAGAAGACATGGCTAGTCCGTCTTCTTCGCGGTGGGTTTCGGCTGCGATGATTTCTACGCTTAGTGCTAGATCACGAACAAGTCGTCGGATAATGGCGAGTTGTTGATAATCTTTTTTACCAAAAACGGCGACGGTGGGGGTGAGAAGGTTAAAGAGCTTGAGGACGACGGTGCAGACTCCGTCGAAGTGTCCTGGCCGGCTTGCGCCACAGAGGTGATGGGCGAGTTTGTTTTCGATCACTTGGATAGAATGGTCTGAGGCATAGAACTCGGTGGCTTTGGGGAGAAAGACATGGTTGACGCCTTCATTTTGGCATTTTTGGAGATCTTCGGTTAAGGTTCGAGGGTAGTTTGTGAGGTCTGTAGGTCGATCGAATTGGAGGGGGTTAACAAAAATGGAGACGAAGACTTGGCCGTTTGGGCCGATTGCTTGGCGAGCTTTTCGAAAGAGGCTAAGGTGTCCTTCGTGGAGTGCTCCCATGGTGGGGACGAAGGCGATGGGGGTAGGGGTGCTTTGTCGTGTGATCAGAAGATCGGCGATGGAGGAAGAGGTGTTCATGAATGACAGGCGGATCTGTGTTTCTGCTTGTGATGCAAGAAGGGCAACTTTGAACTTAGGGCTGTGATGATGAAGATCATTTTTTGTTTCCTTTTGCTGAATGTGATTTCTGTTTTTGCTCAGGAAAACTCTGTTCTGGAAGGTGTCACGGGTAAAGGGGGATTAAAGGTGGCTTTGGTGGATATCCAGAGTTTGTTTCAGTCTTATCGGAAAACAATCTCTGCGGAGCGGGAGATTGTTATGGCGCGGGCGGAGATTCAGAAAAAGAGTCAACTGGCTTCTAATCAGATTCTTTCTCGTAAGAGTTTGTTCGAAAAAAAGGCTGCCGAGCTAGCGGAGAGTGATGCTTCTGAAGCTGAGGTGGCAGAATTTCGGCGTGAGGCCCCATTTGTAGTACGAGAGCTTGAGCTGGCGGAGAAAGATCGGCAGAAGAGGCAGGGGAATGAGCATGAAAAGCTCAATACTCAGATGGTGAGGCGAATGGATGGGATTTTGAGGGAGATCGTCAAATTGACGGCTAAAAAGGCGGAAGAAGAGGGGTTTGATCTCGTGATCGACACTTCTGGGGTGAATTCTAATCAGGTCTTACCTATCTTGTTTACTAAGAATTCTACTGATATTACGGAAATAATGCGAAAGAATTTAAGTAAGTGATCGGTTCGAGGACGTTAAAAAATTACCAGAGGCGTTGACGGAAGCAGAAAAGCTGACCAACTTCTGGTCCGACAGTTAGTCCCACAAGAAAATTATATGAAGACAGGAATCATCTTTGCCACCCTTTTTGCCATTGTTTCATTTGCTCACCTAGGTGCGCAGGAATTGAAGGTGGCGACCGTTGATATGAAGCGGGTATTGAAGGATTATCACCGTACTGAAGAGGCTCAAGATGAGCTTAATAAGAAGCAAGCTTTGTTGACGAAGTCCAACAATGAAAAGCAGAAGCAAATTCAAGAGCTGGAGGAGGAGATGAACACTCTTCGAAAGCAGCTTGAGGATCCTGCTCTTAACGAAGCTAAGAAGAGAGAAATTTATGAGCAACTCCAGCTAAAGCAGCAGGAGGGAATTGCGATGAGTCGTTCCTTGAAGGAGTTTCTCGATCGTAAGCGTCGTCAGGTTCAGGAAGAAATGCAGCGTCAAATGCGTGGAATTCTTGAGGAAATCACTCAGCTTTTGGAAGAGAAAGCGAAAGCTGAGGATTATGATTTTGTTTTCGATAAATCTGGAAATAGCACGACTCAAGTTCCTGTTTTACTTTACTCGAAAGATGCGTTTGATTTTACAGAGCTTCTTTTGAAAGAACTTAATAAGGCTGCTCCCTAAGGTAATTTAGCCCAATTTTAGCTTCAGTGAATTTTACAATCTCTGAAATTGTCGCCCTCTGCGGAGGGCGTCTTCGTGTGGGGAATCCTGATTTTTTGATCAAGGGGTTTGCTGCTCTGACTGATGCGGGTCCTGAGGAACTTAGTTTTCTGGGAAATCAGAAGTATTTGAATGACTACCTTGGGTCGCAAGCGGGAGCGGTTATTACCGTGGCCGAAGCGCCTGTTGCCCGAGAGGACATGGCTGTGATCGAGGTGGAGAATCCTTCGCTTGCTTTTAGTCAAGTTTTAGAGGCTTTGCAGAAGAGGCGTATTTTTGAGGTTTCCATTCATCCGACTGCCTTTGTTGATGAAACGGCTCAAGTCGAAGGGACGATGATTCGGGCTAATGCGGTGGTGGAAGCGGGGGCTAAAATAGGAAAAGGAACTGAAATCGGCCCCGGAGTGGTCATTGGACGAGAAACGGTAATCGGGGAGGATTGTATGCTTTATGCGAATTCGACGGTTCGTGAGCGATGCCAACTCGGAGATCGGGTGCATCTCCAACCTGGGGCTGTTATTGGGGCGGAAGGGTTTGGCTATGAGTTGGTAGATGGTGCTCACCGACTCATTCCTCAGGTTGGGACTGTGGTTCTCGAAGACGATGTTGAGATCGGCGCGAATTCGACTGTTGATCGTGCTCGTTTCGGTAAGACGATCATTGGAAAGGGGACTAAAATCGATAATCTGGTTCAGATTGGACATAATGTAGTGGTTGGTGAGCATTGCCTCATTGTTGCGAATGCAGCGATTGCGGGAAGTTGTAAAGTCGGTGACTATGTTACGATTGCAGCCCAGTCGGGATTGGCGGGCCATCTCGAGATCGGAGACGGGGTTATTCTGGCTGCCCGAACTGGAGTATCCAAAAGCCTACTCAAGAAGGGGGTCTATTGGGGGACTCCGGCTCTGCCTCTCAAAGAAGAGAAAAAACGGGTGATTGCTACTCGGAAATCATTTGAGATGTATACCGAGATGAAAAAATTACGGAAGGAGCTCGAGGAGCTCAAAAGTAGCTTCAACTCTTCTCAAAGTGAATAGTCTTCCCCGGGGAGGGGAATGATTACTTTGGCCTCTGGCATTTGGCGGGCTAATTCTTCTTGAAACCATTGTGAGGATTCCAAGTCGCCGTGGACTAAGAAGATTTGTTTGGCTTGAGTGCCGATGATGAATTCTAGCAGTCGTTCTCGATCAGCGTGACCGGAGAAATTGTATTCTTTGATTCCGCAATTCAAAGCTACTGGATCTTTACTTTTGTCCAGGGTTACTAAATCTCCAGTAGAAGATTGGCGGATATGGTAAGAGGGGGTAGATGGGTCTGAGTAGCCTACGAAGTGGACTGAATTCGCTGGGTTAGGAAGAAAATTTTGAGCAAATTTATTGGAGACGGTTTTTTCGGACATCATACCACTGGAGAGGGCGTAGATCGCTTGTTCTTGGTAGCGAATGGGGACGGATTTTCCGCGACGGCGGGTTCCTGCTCTGAGCTCCATGTCGCGCAGAATGCGGAAGTCAGGTCGTTTCCGATTCGCGTTGTTTGCATAGCGATCGTAGATGGTGGTCATCTTGGTCGATAGTCCTCCGATGGTGACGGGGACATCGGGGAGATCGCCTGATTCTTTCGCGTTTTGAATCATGGTAAGAACTTCTTGTGTTTTTCCCATGGCAAAGACCGGAACGAGGGCGGAGCCGTTGCGGTGAATGGTTTCGGTTATGTCTGCAATGAGTCTTTCGACTTCGGCTTCACGATCGAATCCAGGTTCGGTGGGGGTTTTGCCACGAGTGGTTTCTACAATGAGAGTATCGAGTGGTCCGAGGTTTTCGAAGTCTGCTCCTTTGATTAAGCTTTGATCTCGAAACTGCACATCACCGGTGTAAAAAACGCGTTTTCCCGAGCCTTCGAGAAGAATACCTGTTGAGCCCAGAACATGACCGGCATCACGAAAAGTTACTTTTAGATCGGTATCCCAGACTGGTTCGAATTCTTTGCGATAGTGTTTGCCTTGCCAAATTTGGCTCAATTCATCGATGTCGGCGTGGGTAAAAAGAGGATAGGCATCAATGCCAAGTTCTTCCCCTTGGCTGGTCATTACGTTGACGGAATTGTGGAGGAGGGCTTCTGCTAAATCGACGACTTCGGGGGTCATGTAGACTCGGGAATGGGGTTGTTCGCTTTGTAGAACAGGAAGGGTCCCGACGTGATCAAGATGGGCGTGGGATACGAAAATAGCGTCAATAGAATCGTGGGCCACGAGGTCAAAGCGTGGAACGGCTTCTTCGCCATCTTGTTTAGGGTGTAGGCCAGCGTCTAGGACGATATTGGTTTCGCCGAAAGACAGCAAGTAGGAGTTGGCTCCGATTTCGGGGGCCCGGCAAAGACTGCGCAGAGAGACGGCTGTTGACACATTCGTTACTCTGAACATTCCTTTTCCTCCGCAAAAGCCGCCTGTGGGTCATGGATGTTTGGGGGTGGGCTTTTTTTTGTGGAATCTGACTAGAGGGGGCGAGGATGGGGATTGGGTAAGCGGTTGCAGTGAAGAAAGGAGAGGTTTATGACAAATAGGGGAGTTCTATGTGGCTAGGATAGATTGAGGGGGGAGGTTTCAAGGTGAAGTTTTTTCTTTGGGTTTTAGACCATTTTTCAAAAGTCTATTCGTCTATCGAGTTTTTTAAGGTTTGAA
>CAZUEC010000048.1:0-10149 GCA_964618865.1 uncultured Roseibacillus sp.
GAGTAGGAGGGGGATTGAGCGGTTGTGGTTGTTGGGGTTGTGGCTGTTGTGGTTGTGGCTGTTGTGGTTGTTGTGGTTGTTGGGGCTGTTGTGGCTGTTGTGGCTGTTGTGGTTGTTGTGGTTGTTGTGGCTGTTGGTATTGGCTAGGTCCTTGGATAATTTTTTGGCAACTGGGGCAAGGGCCGCTCATGCCGGCTGCTTCTGGAGGAACGACGAGAAGATGGTTGCAGTAGGGGCAATGAAACCGAATATAGACCACGACCTACTAGATGTGCCAGAGCGTCTGCCTGTGGTAAAGCGAAAGGCATTTGATGTTTGGCTGTATTTTAGAAATGTACTTCATTTTTTTGAAGAGGGATTCGTTTTTATTTTACGGGTATTCAGGATCCCTTTAAGTGGCTCTAAATAAGAGAGTTAATATTTTTGGAAATGTGAAATTTATCCAAAACCTAGAAGAGGGGGAAGAAAAGATACTCAACAGAGGTAAAATGATTTGTTTAAATCGTTAAATTTTTATATAAATTGGTTCTCTCGTGGTGTTTTTCCAAAAAATATTTCGTTCTCACAGGAATCTTGCCGTTGTTTTTCTTCTTGGAGGGGGAAGTTCGGTGTCTTTTTCTCAAGGAAGAAGTGATCAGCGATTGGATCAAAAATTAGATCGTCGAGTCGTTGAAGGCTTTGATCGCGCTCCATCTTCTAAGGAAGGTCTTGATGTTTCTTTGATCACATCACTTGCTTACGATAGTAACATTTTTCTTTCTGCGGACGACGAAATTGAAAGTGTGGTCTTGCAGGTGGAGCCTTCCATCGGTTGGACCGCAGGGGAGCGTGATAAGTCTTGGATTCGGTTGGCTTACGAAGGTGCGGCGGTGGTTTATTTTTTTAGTGAGGACGATAACCGAGTTGATAATCGAGTTGTGACTGAGGGAGAAGTTCGGAAGAAGAATCTTGCTCTTGCCTACTCTGCTCGTTGGGCTCGATTGGGTTCTCCGAGTGCGGATGTGGGGGGGCAAAATACTCGGCAAGAGTGGGGTGGGAGTGCTTCGTTATCATATACTCCTAAGGGAAAAATTTCTTATCGAGCTTTCATCGAGCAATCAGAGGAGGATCAGTCGGATTCGGGGTTGTTTGATTCTTCGGAGACTTCTGGGGGGGTTGCGGCGGAGTATCGTTATTCTTCGAAGACTGCATTCGAGTTGGCTTATCGTCTTGGAAGAGTGGATATCGAGGGAACGGGGGTGCAGACCTTTCAGCGTTTTGGGTTTCAAACTTCGTGGAGCCCTCGGCCGAAATTAAGTTTTTCGTTCGAAGGTGGTTTAGAATATCGAAACTATGTTGTTGGTGATGGATTAGAACCTTATTTATCGGCAAGAGCAGATTGGACGCCTCGGGCAAAAACGGCTTTCTATGCGGAGGCTTATCGACGGGTGGAAGCTTCTGCCGCGCTCGATGGGGAAAATTTTGTTTTGGCTGGATTTCGAGCGGGAGTGAACCAGCAATTTGCCGAAGGTTGGACTGGGGGATTTGAATTTGGGCGTGAGACTGCAGACTATTTTTCGGTCTCTAGTTTGCCCGAGTCTGGTCGAGAAGACTCCTCTTACTTTGTGAGGCCAACGGTGCGCTATGTCTTTGATGAGAACAAGGAGTTGGTCTTTCTCTATCAATGGTCTCAAAGCGATTCCACCATTGCAGATTTTGGGTTCGATAATCACCAAGTTGGTCTCTCGATGAACTATCAATTTTAATATGATGAAGACAATTATTTCAATTTTGACTTTCTTATTCTCCGTTTCGATGGCGTTTGGCCAAGCGGTTTCTGTTCCGGTTTCGGGGAAGAGTGGTCTTGTTGGTCCTTCCGATACGGTTAGCATCACGGTGCATCGCGAGCCTGAGTTGAGTGCTAACGGTCAGCTTGCGAAAGATGGGACGATCTCTATTCCTTTAATTGGATCTGTTAGGCTAGTGGGAAAGACAACCTCGGTTGCTGAATTTCTTATCGAGTCTAAGTTGCGTGATGGTTATTTGGTGAGACCAGATGTGACGGTTCTTATTACTAAAAGTCCTATTCGAACGGTGACCGTTAATGGGCATGTGACTTCGCCTGGAGTTTTTAATTTACCCGATGGGGAGCAGATTACTTTGCGAAAAGTTATTAGTATGGCGGGGGGCGCAACTGATGTTGCGAATTTGAAAAAAGTGACTCTTCGCAGAGGGGTTAATGGAAAGTCTTACGTAATCAATTTGAAAGATATTATGGCTAACAAAACACAGGATATCATCCTTCAGAAGGATGATTTCATTCACGTTCCCGAAGGTTGGTTCTAGTAGAAAAAATACACTTAATCTTTAAATTTATAATTTTGTGAGCGCACTTATTCCTCAGTCTAATCAAGTCCAATCATCCCAAGAAGGAGCACTTCAATCTCAAGGAGGATCTGCCCAGCTTCCGAAGATTGGTCTTAAAGAGTTTTTGAATGCCGCATTACGCTGGTGTTGGATTCCAATGATCGGTCTCTTAATTGGCACTGCAGTTTCGTTTGTGTATGTTGCGAGAAAACCTACGATTTACACTTCGTATGGGACTCTCGATATTAAAACACGAGCGCCTGAAATTTTTGCGGAAAACCCTCTTGCTGAATCGGAGTCGAAAGATCTTGAGCAGATGAAAACAGTTGAAAGGGGTTTAGCTTCTTCGACTATTCTTCTCAAAGTTGCCGAAAAGAATAAGCTTAGTGAAGACGAGTTTTTTCGCTCACCGGATTCTGGGCCTTATTCGCCGGAAGTGATCGTTGGGATTCTTGGTGGAAGAGTGAGTGTGGAGCTTCAGAAGGGGACGCGTTTACTCCAGATTGCAGTCGATGATACAAATGCGGAACGAGCAGCTCAGATCGTAGAAGATATCGTGGAGGAATATGAGAGTTGGAAGGATCGTGATCGAGATGCTTTGAGTACTCGCGCTACGGTGGGGCTGGCGAAGGAAGAAAAGCGTTTGAAAGAAAAGATGGAGGAGGCTGATAGGCGTTTGGAGGAATTTCGAGAGGGAAATCACGTGTTAGGTCTTGGTAATACGCAAGAGCGATTACAGAGCAGTAAGTTGGATATCTTAAATAAGAAGCTTTCTGATGCGACTGCTGAGAGGTTGCAAATGGAGTCTATGGTTCTGACGATGGGGGCAGCAGATAAGAAGAGCTCTCCGGTGTTGGCGTCACGGGGACAACGGGGGCAGTTGGCACTGAACTTAGAGAATCAAATCGCGACCAAAGAATCTGAATTTGCCAAAATTCAAGAACGATACCTTTATAAGCATCCTAATTACATCGAAGCCAGTGAGGAGTTGAGGCGTTTGAATGAGCATTTGAGCAAAGTGATTCAAGAGGCTGCAGATGCTTTAGATGGTGATCTGGAGGCGGCTACTTTGCGCGAGCAGGAGTTGGAAGAAATGGTTACGCAAGCTAGGGACTCGGCCATGAATGATGAGGGGATTCGGGAAAGGTTTGCACAATTGACTCGTCAAGCTGAACTCGCGCGTGGATTGTATTCTCAGGTGGCAACTCGTTATCAGGAAACTCAGATCGGGGCGACTTTGACGACTTCGTTTTTGAGTTGGAATGATAGGCCGTTAGTTCCGGTTGATCCAAGTGGACCTAATAAGAAGGGGCATCTGATCGCAGGAGCTTTTCTGGGGTCTGTTCTTGGTGTAATGCTTGCACTTTTCCTGAGTTTGATAGATCCAAAAGTGCGGGAGGTGACGGCAGTTGAGAGAAAGCTGCGTTTGCCAATTTTGGCTAAATTACCGGTTTATAATCAGCAGGTTGTTAATGACCTTAGTGTGGCAGGAGATGATGTTGCGGGTCTGAGTCGACCTGCTCATTTGGTTCGTTATAATCCTGCTCCTAAGGATGAGTCTGAGAAGATGCAGTCTTTTCTTTTTGCCAGTGCTTTCGATAGTGATGGCAAGACGTTTTGTGTGATGAAGTGTGCTCGTTCGATGGTGAGGCAAGGTTATCGCACTCTTGTGGTTGATGGTGACTTTAGTGGGGCAGGACTTAGCCGAGATTATAACGCTCAATACGAGGGTCGTCATGGCCTTGCGGCGTATCTCACGGGAGAAGCGGAGCCGGCGGAGGTTTTGTTTGAGACCGGTTTACCGGGACTTTGGTTTTTACCAACTGGTGCGATTGAGACAGATTCGGGGGATTTGCTTTCGGGCCCTAGTCTGCGACGTTTATTCGATGCGATTTCTCCGATGTTTGATCGAGTGATTTTTGATATGTCGTCGGTGCTTGAGAGTGAAGATGTCCAAGCGGTTGCTCGTTTTGTTGACGCGATTTACTTGGTGGCGATGAAGGGTAAAGGAAAGTATCGTGATTTGAAGGAGACTCATGAGATCTTGCAATCGTCGGGAGGAAATGTGATTGGCTTTATTTGGAATGAGGGAGTGGGCCTTCGTCGTCGTTCTTCCTCTGGCTTGTTTATTGAGCCGATGATCTATCCGGCTGAGGTGAGGGAGGTGGCGTCCAATGAGGAAGTTGTTCCAAGTGGGGAGGATGTCTTTATGTCGGCGTCTACGGATGTTGTTCCGGTTGAGAGGCAGGCGTAGTGGATTTTTTTCCGATTTTTAGAAATGAGATTAGTGAAAGTCTCGATAGAATTTGCCTAACTTGGTGAGTTCGCCATTGGGCTTGTAAAGGGCGCTGGTTCCGAGAGCGTTGTTGGTGGGTGATGCTGGGAACCAAGCGTATTTTTCCACGTAGTCTCGTTTTTCGAGGGCGGGTAAGACTTTCTCCATGAAACGGAGAACGGCTTCGGGTTTGTGGCGATTTTGCTGAGGGCTTTTTGCGTTCCAGTCGCCTACTGCGAATTCTGTGATCCAGAGTGGTTTACCAAATAGGCGGTGAATTTTTTCCATTCGTTTGAGGAAGACTTCGCTGTCAGTTCCTCCATAAGAATGAACACAGACGAAGTCTACGCGTAGGCCTTTGCGCTTGGCGGCGGGCATGAACTGCTTCATCCATTCTCGATCTGGATGAACGCAGGCAGGAGAACCTAGGCGGAGTTCGGTCTCCATGAGGAGGGGCCATTTTTTGAGAGCTTTTTCTACGCTAATGTTAGATTGTTGTTTTTGGTCGGGTTCATTGAAGCCTAGAAGTTCTTTAATTCCTGCTTTTTGAGCGGCTTCGCCGGTTTGTCGAATATGGTTATCTTGTCCCCAGTAGCCCCAAATCATGGGAACGAAGTTGGTGGTGGGAGGGAGATTAGGAGGAAGCTCGGTCCCCCAAGTGTAGAGCCATTCTGCTTTTAGTTTTTTGAGGGTTTGAATCTTTGCGGGGTTTTTAAGAGTCATTCCGATTCCTTTTTTACGGAGATGGTTGGAATGAGTGGCTGCAGGGAGGAGCCCTGCCGTTGCGGCTGCGGCGAGGCTGGTTTGTAAAAAAGCTCGGCGAGAGGTTGCTTGGAATTGGTGGTGGCTATTGGAGGTCATGGGTCAGGTAGGGGAGGTTTTTTTATCCGAAGAAGGCGTAGGCGACAAAAATGGCGGCGATGATTCCAGCTAAGTCGGCGCTTAGTCCTGCGAGTAGGGCGTAGCGAGTTTTGCGTATGCCTACGGAGCCGAAGTAAACCGCAAGGACATAAAAAGTAGTTTCGGTGGAGCCTTGGAAGGTGCAGGCAAGGCGGCCTGCAAAGCTATCAACTCCGTGAGTTTCCATGGATTCGGCAGCAAGTCCGCGGGCTCCAGAGCCAGAGAGGGGTTTCATCATGGCGGTGGGAAGAGCATCGACCCAACGAGCGTCCATGTTGGCGGTTTGAGCTCCACTTTTCACGCTATCGGTGATGGCATCGAAGCTACCTGAAGCCCGAAAGACTCCGACTGCGACTAGCATGGCGACGAGGAAGGGGATGATTTTGATTGCGACTCCGAAACCTTCTTTCGCTCCTTCGACAAATTCTTCGTAGACATTGATTTTGCGAATTGCGCCGAGAATTAGGAACCCAACGACTACTGAAAAAATAACGAGAGCGGCGAGAAGGGCGGACTGGGATTCGACATCTTCTTGGTTTAAATTTTGAAAGTAGATGGCCATTTTGATGATGAGAAAAGTCATGATGGCGAGGGAGAACAGGACGGCGGGTCGGAAGAGGTTGATGCGTTGAATAATGGAAACAACTGCGAGCCCGACGAAGGAAGAGCAGTAGGTGGCGATTAGGATAGGGACAAAAATATCTGCAGGGTTGCCTGCTCCAGCGGCGGAACGAAGAATCATTACGGAGACCGGAATGATGGTGAGACCACTGGTGTTGAGGACCAGAAACATGATCTGGGCGTTGGAGGCGGTGTCTTTGGTGGGGTTGAGTTCTTGTAGGTCCTTCATGGCTTTGAGGCCTAAGGGAGTGGCGGCGTTATCAAGGCCGAGGAGGTTGGCTGCAAAGTTCATGATGATGGAGCCTTGTGCGGGATGGCCTTTAGGGATTTCGGGGAAAAGCCGAGAGAAGAGGGGGTTGATGAGACGTGCGAGAAGGGAGACTGCGCCGGATTTTTCTCCAATACGCATGATGCCAAGCCAGAGGGCCATGCCTCCGATGTAGCCAAGAGAAAGGGTGGTGCCGATTTTGGCCATGTCGAAGAGGGCTTCCATCATGGCAGGAAAGACGGTGTAGTCGTTCCAGTGGATGGTTTTGGCCAAGGCGACTAGGAAAGCGATGAGGAAAAAGCCGAGCCAGATGTAGTTAAGAACCATAGATTGAGAGGATGTGAGTTGTTTTGATTATAGCTGTCGGCGAAATTCGATTTAATTTGGGTTCTTTGAGTTGTTCTTTTTTTGATAAGTTCCTTTTTGGGCGAGCCAGATGGTGTGGAAGCGGTTTTGTTTGCCTTTTTTGGAAGCAGGGACTTTATGACAGGTGACGTCGAAGCCGGTTTTGATGAGTTTTTTTTCAAAGTTGCGGTCTTGCCGGACGGACCAGACGGCGAGAATCCCGCCGGTCTTGAGAGCTTGTTTGGCGAGATGAAGTCCGTTTAAGGAGTAGAGTGCTTCATTGGCTTCGTCTTGAAAAGCCCATGGGCCGTTATCGACATCGAGGAGGATGGCTGCAAAAGTTTCTTCGTTTTCTTTGATGAGGTCTTGTACTGGAAGGGTCTCGATGAAGATGCGGTCGTCTTCCCATAGTTGAGGGTGAAGGTCACGGAGATGAGTTTGATTCCAATCTACGATCGCTGGGGTTTGCTCTGCTACTAGGAATTTAGCTCCTTTCTGAGGAAGGACTTGGGTAGCGGCGGCTAAGGTGTAGCCAAATCCAAGTCCACCGATGAGGACGGCGGGTTGACGGGCGGGCTGGGAAGGTGAGCAGGCGAGACGGGCGAGTTCTTCTTCTGAACCATGAGAGAAGGTGGTCATCAATTTTTCGCCTCGAGATTGGAGGTGATAGTGACCGTCATGACTGACGAGGGTGAGAGGTTCTCCCTCGGGAGTGGTGGTTTCTGCGAGTGTGATTTGTGGTTTCAAAGAATGAGCCGGATGGGAGGTAAAAGTGGAGCGCCAGCCCTTGCTTGGGAAAGATTATTTTGAAGAAAAGCTAGGGGTAGGGAGGTCTAAGGGTCTGAGTAGGAGGGAAAACCTCTAGTGAGATAAAAATCTAGGAAAAGTTGAACTTTTGGTGTCATTAATGTGTCATAAGAAATATGAGCAGTTATTTGGTGATGATTTTAGTAATTTTGGGAGGGATTGGCCTTTCGAGCTGTGGGGTAAGTCAGAGGGGGCCAGGATCCTCATTAGGTGCTGGTTCTGCGGCTGATGTAGCATTTGCAGCTCAGAAGGTTGATGTTGATTTTGTGTCGGCTTGGTCTCGATATGAGCGTGGTGATAAGGCGGGGGCGGTTCGGTATTTGGATCGAGCTTCTACTACTTTGGGCCAACAGGGAGGTAATGCGCGATCGATTCAAAATTTGGCCGGTCGGGTGAAGGCAGGTTCTTCGGTGAGTGCGAGTGAGTTTGAGCGAACGTTTGCGGGAAGTCATCGAGCGATGGCTGGGATTCGAGGCGCGGAAGCAGAACGGTTTTTGGCTCACAAACAGGGCACTGCGGCTGGCTCTTCGATAGAGGCGGTGGCGTATCATACGCAGCGCTCGGCAGATTGGTCGGGGCAGGCTTTGAGTCTTGGACAGCGGCAGAATGTTTCTAACTTGAATCAGGTGGGAACGGCGCTGCGGACTGGTTCTGGCTATTTAGTGAAGGGTTCCGGATATGTGGTGCAAGGAACGGGCTGGGTATTCGGGAAGGGTTTTAATATGTTGACTCGAAGTGGAGAAAGTACGCAGGGGACTGCGGGGAATCTCATTCGAGGAACGGGTCAAGGAGGAGAAACGGGTTCGAGTTGGATCGAAGGGGCGGGAAGCGGGATTCGTCGCTTTGGGGACTGGATGATCGGGCAATAGAAAGAGAGCAGTCAGTCTGGAGTATCAAAGAGCGGAGGCTTTTTTCAAAAGGTCTTAGTCTTCGTGAGAAATAGGGCCTTTTTGGCGAGGAGCGTTTAGGTGGCCGAGGCTGCCGATGAGGATGAAGGCTAGTCCAGCGAGAAGGAAAACCGCTACGCCGGAAATGACGCCAATGTGAAAAGCTCCCATTCGGTAGTAAAATCCAGCGAGGACGGCACTCCCGATGAGGAAGGCGGTGATTCCTTTGGTGAGTTGTTCTCGTGCTCGGGAGCGCAGGAGGTAAATCCGGGCATTGCGAGCTGCTAGCAGGATGGCTTCAGCTTCTTTGTCGGGGACTTCGTTAACGCGGAGTCTTTTTCGGATTTTAGCCTCATCTTCGTCCCATAGAACCTGTTTGAGGATTATGGGATAGAGTCGGTGTTCCTCCGGTGAGCTCATCGTGGAAAATGTGACTTATGAATCACCTCAGAGAAGGTTATGACTTCGATTTCTAGCTTGAATTTGAGCAGTGGATCGTCGGATTTGAGGCTCTACTCGGACTCGGCATTTAAGGAGTCCATGCGCTGCTGCTCTTCTTCTACCGAGTGAATTCGAAGGCTGACTTTAATGTTCTCACGGGCGGCTACACTGTTGGCGACATTGCGAATGGCGCTTGCGGTGAATCCGTTGCGTCCGATGAGTTGAGCGACATCCTCATGTGCAAGAATGAGGCGGAAGCTGAGGTGTCCATCTTCGGGTTGTCCGACTCTGAGCTGTGCTTGGTCGGGATGTTCGATGAAGCTGAGAGCAATAAATTGGAGGAAATCACGAATTTGGGCGGTAGCTTCTTGCATAAGGCAAACTTTACGATGAGTCAGCCAGCTGTCTAGTGCTGAGTTCTTGAAATTGTAGGGTCTAGATTTGGAGCAGAACTGGAGAGAGTGGGTGGGAATTCGCAATTTTAGTAGGTTGATTGCTTACTTATCGATCGTCTTTCCCTGACTCTTAGCTGATAAATCGCTTTTTCGCTAAGGGGTGGAGCAGGATCGGTCACGAAATACAAGCCTGCGCGATGAGGAGTGAAATCTACAAACTTGTTTGGATCCATCTCCCTGAGAAAGCGAGGGTTGCTAGCAATTGTCGGAGCGATGGTAGGGGGGAGCTGGGGCTTGCAATGACGGCGTATCAAAAAGACCGCCCTCCTGAGACCGTCCCTTGAATCAACGTCGGGACTATCTGCAGGAGCTAGGTTGAATTCACAATCTCGGTCGTCGAGATGGGGTTTCCAAAGCGGTCAGTTATGAGTTCATCACTTTTTGTTCTTATGAGAAGATTAGTTGAGTTCGATGTGGCGTTCGATTTTAGAGTCGGGAGTCATCTTTGGGAGGGTGACGTTTAAGACTCCGTTTTCGAGAGTGGCGTCGAGTTTTTCGGCGTCGGCTTCACGTGGGAGTCGGAGCTTGTTATTGATCTCACTGCGAGGGAAGTCTGGTGATTCGCCTTCGGTGGGCTGAGTTTGTTTGGCTTGCACGGTGAAGACGCGTTCTTTGTCGATGAAGACGGTTACCTCTTCTTTGGTGAAACCCGGTAGGTCGAGCTGGCCTTGCCAGAGGTCATCCTTTTCGATCCAACGCCAGGCATTGGCTGGGGAGGGAGGAGCAAAATTGCGCAAGAACTCGTTGAGAGTCAGGGCAGATGGGGTGTTGTAATTTCTAGTTATCATCATGTTGTTTTTAGAC
>CAZUEC010000049.1:0-8645 GCA_964618865.1 uncultured Roseibacillus sp.
GTGAAAAAAGAAATCAAAACGACTTCCTCTACAATCGCCTCAATGCAGAACAACAGAAATTAGTCACCGTCGCCTTCAATCCTCTCCCAAAAAGTAAAAACAACGAACTCACCGCGCATTGGGACCTCATCATTGGACTCACTGCTGAGGACTAGAGCAACACCCTCAGCAAAAACACAGGATTGCCTTCACCAAAAAAAAATAAAGTAAGCTTCGACGATGAAACTCATACTAACCATCCTCTTCTCTCTCTCCTCCTTCAGCTTTGCCCAAGAGTGGACCTCACTTTTTGACGGCAAAACCCTCACCGGCTGGACCAAACAAGACGACGTCAATTGGCAAGTTACTAATGGCGCCATCACTGCCAACGAAGGCATGATCTCCCTTCTTCTTTCCAAAGAAAAATACGATAACTATGAACTAGAGCTAGAATTCAAAGCCGCTCTAGGTGCCAACAGCGGAATCTTTCTAAACACCGAACCCAAAGTCAAAGACGAGTTCTCCGATTGCTACGAAATCAACATCGCAGACCCCTCTAACCCCTTCCCCACTGGCAGCCTCGTTAAACATGTCAAAATCGAAGGCCTCGGGGAAAAAAATGAGTGGCGAACCTACCTTCTCAAAGTCAACGAAGGCACCGTTACCGTCACCTTAGATGGAAAAAAACTCTACGAATACGTCGCTCATCCACGCCGTCCAGCAGGATTTATTGGCCTTCAGAAAAACAAAGGACAGATCTCTTTTCGGAACATCCGTATCCGAAAGCTCTAGAGACCAGAAGGGTGCCGTGGCACTAAACCTTTATAACTACGCCGCTTTGTTTTCCAACGAGGACCAGTCCGTCTCGTAGAACCACCAGTATCGAGCCTCAAGCCTCCGATCACCATAAAAACATGGCCATCACGCGCCCAAACCGTAATCCAATCCCCTTCCCCAGCTTCCCCATAGTTGAAAAAACCTCGCGACGTCATCTGATCCTTCATCAAACCCGCCTCTCGAAGAACGTAACTCACCGTCCCCGAACAATCATAACCATCATCGTTTAACCTAGCATGGCCTCCCCCCCACTTATAAGGCTTCTTCTGCAAACGATTACCCGCTGCCACCGCCCGATGTACCACCGCAGGCGCATCTGAAGGAGCCACCGCCAAACCATTCACTAATCTGACCTTACCTCTCGGACCCGAAAATGAACGAGAAGGAGCCGCCTTCTGAACGACAGGTCTTTGCACTTGGGCCTGCGGAAAAACAGACGCAGGAACGGATACCGGCTGAAAAGTCGTTCGCGGCTTCACCAATACCGGCTGCTGAACCCGTGCATCACGAATAGCCGTCGCTTGTTGACTGCCCCCCAAATTGGCTTGTCCAGATCTCGAAATCAATGCGGAGCCTCCCGTCGCGGCCGACACCCTACTGGATGCCTGTCCTGGATTAACTGGATAAGAAACAGGCTGATAAGCAGCCGACCGCGACGGAGCGTAGTTTACTGGAGTTGGATTTACTGGAGTTGGATTTACTGGAAACTGTTGATTAGGAGACTGATAAGCTATTTTGTTCGAACCCCACTCCTCGCTAACACTACAACCGCTAAGAAGAGTCAAAATAGGAAAAAGTAGGAAAATAGATTTAGGGGACATTTTATCAAGAAAACTGAAACACTCAAAAAAATAGACTACCCGGAATGATTTTTGTTCAATGAAAATGAATTAATTTCGCTTTCCCAAATTTTAAACTACGCAATCGTTATATAATACTCTAACATCTGCATAGCCAAAATGACTGAACAACCATTTCAAGCTCCCTCCCTAGAAGAGCTCGACCCTCTTTTCCCAAAACACACCTTCGATGCCTTCATCGCCCAAGGAGGAATGGGCGCAGTCTACCTTGCCACCCAAACCTCACTCGATCGACAAGTCGCCATCAAAATTCTCCCTCGAGAGTTAGGCAAAGACGAAAAATTCCGCTCCTCCTTCGCTGCTGAAGCCAAAGCCATGGCCAAACTCAATCACCCGAACCTCATCGGCGTCTATGATTTTGGTAAAGTTGATGGCATGCCTTACATCGTCATGGAGTACGTCGCCGGCAAACCCCTCCATGATTCCGCTTACGGAAAACAAATCGAACCCACAGAAGCCGCTCGCCTTGTTGAAGAAACCCTCCGTGGCCTTCAACACGCTCACGACCACAACATTCTTCACCGCGACGTCAAACCAGCAAACATCCTCCTCGACCCTCTTCATGCCAGTGCCAAATTAGGTGACTTCGGACTCGCAGTAACTGCAGGAGGAGAAAACAACGATGGCCTCATTTACGGCACTCCCGGCTACGCCGCCCCCGAAGTCTACGCCGGCAATCCAGATCCTCGTTCCGATGTCTATGCTGCAGCCATCATACTCTATGAACTTCTTACTGGCTCACTACCAGGCGACCCTTACCAACACCCCTCCACTCTTGTAAACTGTGGCCATCACTTTGACACCCTACTCAGCAAAGCACTCCAACCTGATCCGAACCGCCGTCACCAAAGCGCATCCGAACTTGCCGACGCCCTCGAAGACATTCGTAAAAAGCCTCAATCAAACGTCATCCTCACATCCACAACCTCAACTTCTAACGCCCCTTCTCTTACTTCTCGCCCTGTCACTCTCTCTTCTCAAAAGTCCACCAACTCCGCCCCACTCATAGGCGCCATAGGCGCCATCCTCATCGTCTGTGGATTCGGCTTTTTCCTTCTCTCCAAAAAACCTGAGCAAACTCCACCGAAAGAAAAACTCACACAAACCTCTCTCGAAACAATCCAGCCAGAAACTCCAGACAAAAAGCCCACTTCCATTACTCCCCCCGAACAAATTCCTGAAACCACTCCTGAATTATCCCAAATCGAAGAGCCTACTCCAGAACTTATCGACGAACCAATTGAGGAAACTAAAAAAGAAGAATTGGATGTCGCAGCAAGTAACATTCCTGCCAAGCCAGAAAAGACCCCCTCGAAACCTACCGCGCTTGTCCCAGTCTCCAATTTTGATCATCACGCCTTTCTCAAAAGAGGTCGTGATTTCTGCATCGAACATTGTCAGATGAAAGTGACTCAGCATGAGAGCAAACTCATAAAAAATATCGAAAAGTTAGAACGAAAAGGAAAATCGATTTTACGCGACGAAGAGTATCTTGATCGAGACACCGAATCCTTACGTCGCGACAACCTCGCCCTCGTCATTAAAAAATTCGAAGATGAAGGGCGCCTTCCCAAAAGCTTACCATCCGAACTCCCAGAAGCTTTTACCGCCCTCGCCTACGAAGATGAGATGATCACAAAAGCCGTGAGTGACGCCTTGGAAAGACAAAGTAAACTCGACCTCGAACTCACAGAGCAAGTCAAACCCGTCGCCACCAAATACATCGCCGGTGTTCGTAAAGAAGCAGAGCGTTTAGAAAAGGAAGGCTTCCACTTTGATGCCGAAATCCTCAAAAACGAAGTCCAAGCCGCCGAAACCGATTCCTCCTATTTCATCTCCATTATTCGAGGTGAAGACCCTCTCCCTCAAGGCCTAGAAAGTGATCCCAAACTCATGCAGTTGAAGGCTAGATTTCTCGGCCACTGGAAAGCAGTAGATAGCTCTTCGGAAATCGTAATCTTCTCTAACGGACAAAGTCTCCTTCCCCAGCCTTGGCAAAAAAGCACCTGGATCATTGAAGACGACAAAGTCTACCTCCAATGGGAAGATGGCAAAAAAGAAATCTTCCTCTCCCCAACAAATTCCCATCAATTCACCACCTACAATCACAAAAAAGGAACCGAAACCGTTTACCAACGTCTCGACATCCCTCAATCAGGAAGTTCAGACCTCATCGTCGGCTCTTGGGTCAGATATGAGAATAAAGCAGTATACAACTTCACCGCAGAAAACACTTTTCAAGTTCCAAAATGGAATGGAAAAGGAAATTACGAAGCCATCGAAGGAGGTTACGTAATTTTTCATCCTAATCAGGATAAGAAAAAATTAATCTTAATCATTCAAGAAGATGGCAGCCTGAGCGGACGCAAGCCCGATGAGGACTTCTCCTTTACCCTCAAAAAAGTGCAATAACCCGCACCATAAATCATTAGCCAATCTTCCTTCTTTCAGTAGGTTAGCGGCGTGCCAGCCAAAACGAGCAAACGGAAAGTTACCCAAAAGGCAAACCAGAACAAAAAGAAGCCCTCTTCTTGCCAAACAAACGCCATCCAAGTTCGCGGGGCTCGTCAGCACAATCTCAAGGGCTTTGATGTTGATATTCCCCTCGGCAAATTAACGGTCGTAACCGGTCCCTCGGGCTCTGGAAAGTCCTCTTTCGCCTTCCACACCCTTTATGCCGAGGGCCAGCGCCGCTACGTCGAAACCTTCTCTCCCTACGTGCGACAATTCTTTGATCGCATGGACAAGCCCCTTGTCGATCGCATCGATCATATTCCACCTGCGATCGCGATCGAACAGAAGAATCAAATTCGCACCACCCGCTCCACCGTCGGCACCCTCACCGAGATTAACGACTACCTCAAGCTCCTCTACCCCCGTCTCGCCAAAGGCTATCATCCACGCACTGGCAAAGAGATCTCTCCCGATACTCCTAGCAAAGCTACCGAGTGGACGCTTCAAAACCTAACAGACCAAGCCATCCTCGTCACTTTCCCCGTGACCATCCCCGCCGAAACCAGTAGCGAAGATCTCTTCCCCTTTCTACAAGCACAAGGCTACCTCCGCATCCTCCTGCCCACAGAAACGAACCGCAAGGCTTCAGCTCGCTCCACCAATTCACCCTCTCCCCGCATTCTCCGCACCGACGAATCTTGTCCCGACCTCGACCTCTCTCACATCACCACCATCCAGGTCATTCAAGACCGCGTCAAAGCCACCACCCGCAATCGCTCACGCCTCTTTGAGGCCCTCGAGGCAGCCCTCCGCCTCGGCAAAGGCCAGGCTAAGGTCACCACCGCCGACTCCTCCCACACGCACTCCTTCTCCACCAGCTGGGCTCCTCTTCAAAAGCCCACCTCCGCCCTCTTCACCTTCAACAACCCCCTCGGCGCTTGCCCCGAATGCCGTGGCTTCGGACGCGTCATCGGCATCGACCTCCAAAAGGCCGTCCCCAATCCCGCCCTCTCCATCAGCGACGGCTGCGTCAAACCCTTCCAAGGCGAACGCGGCGACGAATGCCAGCAAGACCTCGAACGCCATGCCCCCGAAGTCGGCATCGACCTCAACGAACCCTTTCGCGACCTCACCCCCGACCAACAGGACTGGCTCCTCTACGGAGAAGGCCATGGCACCACCTCCACCGAATCACTCTGGCAAAACGACAAGTGGTATGGCGTCAAAGGCTTCTTTGATTGGATGGAAACCAAAGCCTACAAAATGCACGTCCGCGTTTTTCTCGCTCGCTATCGCAGCTACACTCAATGCGGAGCCTGCCGTGGACGTCGCCTCCGTCCCGAAGCCCTCGCCTTCAAAATCAACGACAAAACCCTCCCCGACCTGTGGCAACTTTCCATCGAAGACCTCGCCGCCTTCATCAACAAAATCGAGAAAGACCTCCCCAAACATCAACTCGATAAAACCCTCGAGCTCATCCTCACTGAGATTTCTTCCCGCCTCTCATACCTCCAACAGGTTGGGCTCTCCTACCTCACCCTCGACCGACCGGCACGCACCTTGAGTGGTGGCGAAATCGCCCGCGTCAACCTCACCACCTGTCTCGGCACCAGCCTTTCTCAAACTCTCTTCGTCCTCGACGAACCCACCGTCGGCCTCCATCCCCGCGACATCGAAGCCCTCATCGGCGTCATGCACGACCTACGCGACAAGGGCAACACCCTCCTCGTCGTCGAGCATGACGAGGCCGTCATGAAGTCGGCCGACAACCTGTTAGACATCGGACCCCGCTCCGGTCAACACGGTGGCGAACTCGTCTATCAAGGCTCTCCCGCGCAGGGCACGACCCCTCCCCTATCTAAAAAATCCCAGTCTGCAAAACAGGCCAATTCCATCACCCTCCCCTACCTCAACGGACAAAAATCCATCCCCTACCCCAAACAACGAAGAGCACCCAAAAAAAACCTCACCCTCACCGGAGTCAATAAGAACAACCTTCGCGACCTCGACCTCGAACTGCCCCTCAATCTCTTCACCTGCCTCACCGGTGTTTCAGGTAGCGGCAAATCCACCCTCGCTCACGACGCCCTCTACCTCAATCTCTGCAAAACACTCGGTCAAGAAACCCAAGACGAGCCCGCACCCATCTCACGCCTGAAACTCCCCAAAGGCAGTATTCACTCCGTCCAACTCGTCGACCAAACTCCCCTCGCCAAAACCCCCAAATCCACCCCCGCCGTCTACCTCGGAGCCTTCGAGGCCATCCGCCAACTTTTCACCCTCACCCCCGAAGCCAAAGCGGCTGCTCTCAAGCCCGGCTACTTCTCCTTCAACTCCGGAGCCGGACGCTGCGAGCGCTGTCTCGGCAATGGCTTCGAGAAGGTCGAGATGCAATTCCTCTCCGACCTCTACCTCACCTGCCCCGAATGTGAAGGCAAGCGCTACCACCAATCTGCCCTCGAGTATCGATACCAAGGCTACACCATCTCCGATCTCCTCAACCAAACCATCGAAGAATACATCGCCGTGACGGGAAGCATTGCTTCCCCGCTCAGCAAAAAAGAACAAACCCTTCTAGCCAAATCCGCCAAACTCCTCCAACCCCTCGTCGACGTCGGACTCGGCTACCTGCGACTCGGCCAACCCCTCAACACCCTCTCCGGCGGCGAATCCCAACGCCTCAAACTCTGCCAACTCCTCGGCACTCAAAAGAACGACGAGAGTGCTCTCCTCATCCTCGACGAACCTACCACGGGGCTCCACTTCGCTGACATCGAACGCCTGCTCATCATCTTCCAACGCCTCGTCGACAGCGGACACACCCTCCTCGTCATTGAACACAACCTCGACGTCATCAAGAGCGCCGATCACCTCATCGATCTCGGCCCCGCAGCAGGAGTCCACGGCGGACAAATCGTCGCTACTGGCACCCCCGAACAAGTTGCCAAATCCAAAACCTTTACTGGTCAATACCTCGCCCCCCTTCTTTCTAAAAAACCAAAAACAAAAAAGGCCAAAACTAAAACCCCCGCAAAGAAAACCGCCAAAGCAAAGAACGCGATCTCCATTCACGGAGCACGTCACCACAACCTCAAGAATATCACCCTCGACATTCCTCGCGACGAAATGGTCGTCGTCACCGGTCTCTCGGGTAGCGGAAAATCCACCCTCGCCTTCGACCTCGTCTTTGCGGAGGGACAGCGTCGCTTTCTCGACTCCATGTCGCCCTACGCTCGGCAATTTGCAGAGCAGTTAGAAAAACCCGATGTCGACAAAATCTCGGGCCTCCCCCCAACCGTCGCGATTGAACAACGCGTCTCCCGTGGGGGTGGCAAGTCCACCGTCGCCACCATCACCGAGCTCTACCACTTTCTCCGCCTACTCTTTGCCAAAGTAGGGATTCAGCACTGCCCAGTCTCCGGTGAACCCGTCATTACCCAAACCGAAGACACCATTCTGCAAGCTCTCAAAGCCGAAGCCAAGAAAGGCCCCATCACCCTCCTTGCTCCCGTCATTCGTGGACGCAAAGGCTACCACACCGACGTCGCCGCCTGGGCCTCTCGCCAAGGCTACACTCAACTTCTCGTCGACAAACAATTCAAAGACACCGAAGGCTTCCAACGCCTCGAACGTTTCGTCGAACACGACATCGACGTCGTCATCTACAACGGTAAGAACGACTCCACCAGCGGTTCGCCCTTAGCAAAACTCCTTGCTAACAAACTCACCGAAGCCCTGCGAGTAGGCAAAGGCACCTGCCGCCTTCTCACTGCTCACAAAAAAATCATCCCCCTTTCTACCGCACGTGTCTCCGCTGCCACTGGTCGCTCCTTTGAAGAACCCGATCCTAGTCACTTCTCCTTCAACTCTCCACGCGGCTGGTGCAAAACCTGTCGTGGTTACGGCCACATCGCCAACAAGCGTAACACCATTGACACCTCCGCCTTCAACTCCGTCTCCGAAGCCGAAATCGACTACGACCGCAAGCTCGACAAAGCCGACAAAGACGAACTCATCATCTGCCCCGACTGCTACGGCACTCGCCTCAACGAAGCCGCTCGCCACGTCTACCTCGAAGGCGCCCTCTCCCTTCCTGCCCTCACCTCCCTCTCCGTCATCGAGGCCAAGGAAGCCATCGAGCACCTCACCTTCACCGGGCGGGCGAAGCTCATCGCCCGCGACATCCTCCCCGAACTCACCCAACGCCTTCACTTCCTAGACGAAGTCGGCCTCGGCTACCTCTCTCTTGATCGCTCTGCCAATACCCTCTCGGGTGGTGAAGCCCAGCGCATCCGACTCGCCGCCCAACTCGGCTCGAATCTACGCGGCGTCCTCTACGTTCTCGACGAACCCACCATCGGCCTTCATCCCCGTGACAACGTCAAACTGTTAGACACCCTCCGGAGTCTGCAACAAAAAGGCAACTCTCTCCTCATCGTCGAGCATGATGAAGAAACGATGGCTCGCGCCGATACCCAGATTCACCTCGGCCCCGGCGCCGGCCGCCTCGGCGGC
>CAZUEC010000049.1:8745-10133 GCA_964618865.1 uncultured Roseibacillus sp.
CTCGGCCCCGGCGCCGGCCGCCTCGGCGGCGAAATCATCGCTCAAGATAATGTGACAGGGAGTATTGCTCTGGATGTGAGGGAGAGCATTGCTCTGGATAATGTGAGGGGGAGCATTGCTCCCCCGCACTTTCCCAAACCACCACGCCGAAAAATCCCGGCCAAAAACTCTTCCAAAGGCTGGCTCAAACTCAAAGGCTGCACCCACAACAACCTCCAGAACATCGATGCCGCCCTGCCCCTCGGCCGCCTCACCGTTCTCACCGGAGTCTCCGGCTGCGGAAAATCCTCCCTCATGCGTGGCACCATCAAACCCGCCTTCGATTCCCTCACCAAAAAATCCATCGAAAAAACATGGAAATCACTCAGCGGCTTCACCCAAATCAAAGCCTGCTACGAAGTCGACCAAACCCCAATCGGCAAAACCTCCCGCTCTTGCCCCGCCACTTACGTCAAACTCTTCGACGAAATTCGAAAGCTCTTTGCCCTCCTCCCCGAGGCTCGCATGCGCGGCTTCGACCAAGGTCGTTTCTCCTTCAACAACAAAGAAGGCCAATGCCCCGACTGCAAAGGTAATGGACGCATCAAACTCGAAATGGACTTCCTCCCCGCCACCTGGATTGATTGCGACGCTTGCGAAGGCGACCGCTACAACCCTGCTACCCTCGAAGTCACCTACAACGGACGCAACATCGGCGAAGTCCTCCGCATGACCATCGCCGAAGCCGCCGACTTCTTCAGCTCCGTCCCCAAGCTCAGCAAAACCCTCCGCCTCTTGGCCGACACTGGCCTCGGATACTTACAACTCGGCCAACCTAGCCCCACCCTCAGCGGCGGCGAAGCGCAACGCATCAAACTCGTCTCCCAGCTCATCAAAGGTCGCAGCCCCAAAGCCGCCCTCTCGGGAATCAAGCACGCCAACCTCTACCTCATCGAAGAGCCCAGCATCGGACTCCACGCCGACGACGTCGCCAAGCTCATCGACGTGCTGCATCGCCTCGTAGAAGAAGGCCACACCGTTGTCGTCATCGAGCACCACATGGACCTCGCAGCCCAAGCCGACTACATCCTCGACATCGGCCCCGAAGCCGGTGCCAACGGTGGCACCATCGTCACTCAAGGAACTCCCGAACAAATCGCAAAATCTAAAACCTCTCGCACCGCACCTTTCCTCAAACGATAGCCAACGTTCAAAGGAGAAGAACCCCGACCTCTACCCTCATTAGACAATGAGCGGAAACATTCCGCCCGTCACTTGAGAATAATCAGAGAAAAAGACATAGCCGCACAGATTGGCTCCCTTTTCATTCTTCGTACAAAATAGGGCTTCCTGAAAAAAACCTGAATTGCTCAGTTATGAAAGGATACGAGTATTTTCGTAGCGTATGG
>CAZUEC010000050.1:0-10058 GCA_964618865.1 uncultured Roseibacillus sp.
ATACAATAAATTCGAAGCCGGCTTTGGCTTCAGCCTCACCTACAAACCAACTCCTCGCCAAATCTGGAAAGCCGACGCCCTGCTCTCCTTTGCAACCGTACAACCAGAAGACCTCCCCGCCAGCGCTCTCGGCGAAACCAATTACCTCCTCACCACCGCCGGACTGAGTTGGACCTTTGATGGACGCGACTCCCCAGTAAACCCCACCAAAGGAATCTTCGCCCGCCTTCGCGCAGAAGTTGGAAACGCCGCCAGTGACTCACAAAACCCCTTTCTACGTCTCGATGCTCAAATCGCATACCACGTTCCTCTCGATGAAAAAAATAGCCTCGGCTTCAACCTCCGCACCGGAATCATCGCACCCGCCAATACCCAAGACCTCCCAGTCGACCTCAGATTCTTCATCGGAGGACGAGACTCCGTCCGCTCTTTTCCTTTCCGCGAACTCGGCCCCAACATCAATGGCGTAGCCACAGGAGGACAATCCTTCTGGTACGCCAATATAGAATATGTCCGTAAACTCGTCGGTCCCGTCTCCGGCGTCGTCTTCTTGGATGCTGGCTCCCTAGACGAATCTGCCGCCGCGTGGCCTTCTTTTGATCCCAAACTCGCCCTCGGACTCGGCGTTCGCATTGAACTCCCAATTGGCCCCATTCGATTTGAATACGGCCACGCCCTCAACCCCGCACCCGAAGACCCTTTCGGAGCCTTCCACTTCTCAATCGGAGTCGCCTTCTAACCCTCCCGCAACCTTTGCATAATCCGCTCGCTCCAAGCAGCACAAATCAGGAGCCACGAAATGCCCTGGGGAAATCTCCACCGGAGACAAATCAACTCCAATCGTTTTTTCATAATCAGGATGACTGATCCGACTACCAAAAGCACTTCCCGCCGGAGGATTAATCGCCGAAGGAACCTCCCCCTCCAAGATCGTCCTCTTCCGACCACTACCGGGTTCCGGAACAGGAATCGCCGAAAAAAGAGCCTTCGTATAAGCATGCTTAGGTGACTCATAGAGTTCATCCGCAGGCGCCTCCTCTACCAATTTCCCCAAATACATCACCGCCACCCGATCACTCACATGCTTCACCACCGCCAAATCATGCGCAATGAAGAGATAGCTCAAACTCAACTCGCGTTGAAGCTCTAACAGAAGATTAACCACCTGCGCCTGCACACTCACATCCAATGCACTCACAGGTTCGTCCAAAATCAAAAGGTCAGGATTAACTGCCAACGCTCTCGCAATCCCAATTCGCTGGCGCTGCCCTCCACTAAATTCAAAAGGGAATTTCTGAGCCGCAGACTTCGGTAAACCCACTTGATCCAACAACTCCGCAACTCGCTCTCTACGCTGACGACCATTTCCCATCCGCTGAATCACAAGAGGCTCTGCCACCAACTCATTAACATTCATACGCGAATCCAAAGACTCTGCCGGATCCTGAAAAACCATTTGAAAATCCTGCCGCAGAGGTCGTAAAGCAGGCTGCGCCAAAGAAGTAAGATCCGTCCCCCGAAACTTAATCTGACCCTCCGTAGGCTTAAGCAAACGAACAATTGACTTCCCCAAAGTCGATTTCCCACAACCACTCTCCCCCACTAACCCCAGAGTTTCCCCCTTTCCAATCCGTAAAGACACCCCATCCACCGCCTTCACATTTCCAACCTTCTTCCCAAATACTCCCCCTCGAATCGGAAAATACTGCTTCAAATTTGAAACCTCCAAAAGTGGCTTCTCTTCCCTAGAATTTGTCTCTTTACCACTCATCCTTCGTAACAATCCCTACACGCTTCCACCCAATGCCCCTCAGAAATTTCAACATAAGGAGGACGTCGATGAATCATCGAACTCCGCCGTCCCATTCGCTGACAAAACCGACACCCTGCCACAAAATCCTTAATCGAAGCCACCTGTCCTGGAATCGTATTCAACTCAGACTTCCGCTCATTCTCAAGACGTGGAATCGAATTCAAAAGTCCCTTCGTATAAGCATGAGCTGGCCTCGTAAAAACATCCTGCACCGTCCCCTTCTCCACGATTCGTCCAGCATACATCACCACCACCTCCTCACATTGCTCCGCAATCACTCCCAGATCATGCGTGATCAACAGCACCGACATGCCTAACTCCTTACGCATATCCTCCAATAATTCCAAAATCTGAGCCTGCACCGTAACATCGAGAGCCGTAGTAGGTTCATCAGCTATCACCAAACTCGGTTCACAACACAGAGCCATCGCAATCATCACTCGCTGACGCATTCCACCCGACAATTGATGAGGGTAAGACAAAGCCCGTTTATCAGGATCAGGTATCCCAACCTTCTCTAACCATTCGATCGCCACCTGCAATGCCTTCCTAGGCCCAATCTTCTTATGCAATCGAAGCGCCTCCACCAATTGCTTCCCAACCCGTTGCACTGGATTGAGAGCCGTCATCGGTTCTTGAAAAATCACTCCCACCTCTCCACCACGAATCGCCCTCAAACGCTTATCAGCGACTTCCCTCAGATTCTCCCCCTTCAACAAAATCTCTCCCTCCAAAACATGCCCCGAAGGTTTGGGTAACAAGTCAACAATCGACATCGCAGTCACCGTCTTTCCACAACCCGATTCTCCTACCAACCCAACCGACTTACCCGCATCGACATTAAAGCTCACCTTATCCACAGCTCGCACCCAACCATCATCGGTTTTAAAACTCGTGACCAAATCATGAATCTCTAACAACTTCTCACTCATTCCACACCCTCCTCATTAACACGCTCATCTTTTTCCGACACCGTACGATATTCTTCCTCTACTCGTTCTACTTCAGGGAAACTCCGACCCATCCGCTTTGCAGCCATCGTATCCTGCTTCATCTCCTCATCGATCCAGTAACAATAACTTTCCATCGGAATGTATGATAAAGGCGGCGCAAAGCGCGTTTCAGGAACATCAGGCCACCTCACCCAACGCCAATTAGCCACCCGTAAAAACTCGGAAACAAACCCCGGCACAAAAAGATCCTCTTCAGCCACGATCTCTTGAATACGATGAGCACTCTCGATCACCTCTTCGCTCGTACGAGCATTACGGTAACTCTCACTCAAACGATCCATCTCACTATCAGCATACATGAACACGTTATTAGTCTGCCCCTTCGGATTTCCTTTTTCATCGTAAGCATTCCGAGAATGAAGAAATTCATAGTAAGCCGGTGTAGGAGGAATCGAAGTCCACGCCCCAAAATAAATCTCATGCTCTTTCCCAATCGCCTTCTGATACGCAGCGGTGCCATCCCGCACATCGAGAATCAAATTCACCCCCGCCTTCTTCGCCTCCTCCCTGATAATCACCATCATCTTTTTCCGCTCCGGGACAGAAGAGACCGTTAGCGAAAATTCAAGCACCTCACCGTCTTCATTCATCAAAATCCCCTCTTCATTCTCCTTCACATATCCCGCCTCCGCAAAAGCCTCGCGAGCTTTTTGAATCGAAAAAGGCCGAGCCTCAACATCGGGATTCGTAATCTCTCCATACCCCGCCGAAAAACCCGAAAGACGACTATAATCCCCTCGAAAAACATCATCAATGACCCGATCCCAATTGGAAGCATAGGCCAACCCACGTCTCACCATCTTATGATCCAGCGGCTCTTTCGCAGTATTAAAGTAAAGCCCCCAAGGAATGCGAGGGTATTGATTATACCAAGTAGTCCTCTCCACATACCCTTGAAAAACCGAAGGCATCTCGGAACGCTCATAATAATATTCGGGAACCGTAATCGGAAAATAATCTAACTCTCCTGCTCGAAAAAGCTCCCATGCCTTAATCGGATTACGAATCACCCTGTAATTCAATTTATCTGCATTGAAACGATTCCGATAAAACTTCGCATCCTTAAGCCACCAATCATCCACCCTCGTCAAAGTAAGAGAACGCCCCTTGATCAAATCTTCCGGTAAAAGCCGATAAGCCGAAGTCGTCGGAGGAACGATCCATTGATAACGCTCTTCAAAGTCTGGTCCAAAATCAGTGTAATAATGAGTCGCCGCAGGCGGGTAGCCACCACACTCATATGGCATCCAACGTCGAGGCTTAGCCTCAGGAAGCGTCACCGCTACAACACTCGGACCGTAAGCTGCAAACTGCGCAAACTGTTCTCGGATCACTTGCTTAAAGAAAGCGGAATCCACTTGGTCCGCTAACCTCAAGCGAGCCCAACTAAGAACGTCTTCAGAATCAATCGGATGCCCATCATTAAACTTCGCATCGGGATGAATCCGAAAGTAAGTAGTACAACCATCCTCCGAAACCGCCCACTCTTGAGCCACCCCCGGAATCATCTTCAAAGTCACCGGATGAAAATGCACCAAATCAACATCAATGAGATCATACAAATCTCCCCGTGAACCATTCGCTGAATTCGATCCAAACTGACGCACCGTCGGAGGAAAAGAAGTCCAAAAGTAACGGAAGACTCCTCCCTTTTGAGCCGCCGGATCTCCAATATCAGGCTCCTCCATCCCGTTCTCCCAAACCAAATTTTCGGGCACTTCCGATTCATCTCGATGAACAAAAAAGTCCCCTAACCCTTGCCTAAACTCCACCCGCTTCAAAGTGCGCCCTAACTCCGAAAGACTGCTCTTAAGCCTCTCCTTCTCCGAGGCGTCAGACGAAATCGCTAAAGCCTCCTTCTTAGCCGAGAGCGCCTCCTCAACCCCCCTTTTCTCTTCATGCAACCAATTCGCAATATAACGATTATACTGCTGATAAAAAGCCTCCGACTCGATTCCCAACTGCGCAACCTCTTGCTTTTTCTCACAAGAGGAAAAAGCAAAAGAAAACAACCCAAGTAAAAGAGCAATAGCTAGCGTTCGAAGAAAAATCATTTGTAGTAACTGAATTTTTTAGGATCAAAAGCCTCTCGCACAGCCTCTCCCACAAAGGTCACCAGAATCAAAAGACTCACCAAAGCAACAAAAGCAGTCGTCGCTAACCAAGGCGAAGAAAGATTATCTAACCCCTCTCTCAAAAGTTGTCCCCAAGTAGCATAATCCGGAGGCACGCCAAACCCAAGATAATCCAAAGAAGCTAACGAAAGCACCAAACCAGAAACCGAAAACGGAATCAAAGTCACCACAATCGAAACAGAGTTCGGCAACAAATGCTTACTCAAAATACGAGGAGTCGAAGCCCCCATCACTCTAGCCGCAGCCACGTAATCACGAGACTTCTCTTTCAAAGCCGCCGTACGCATCAAATAAGTCATCCCCATCCAACCGAAAGTCACCAAAATCCCCACAATGATCCACAACCCATAATCCTCCTTCACATCATCTGGCACAGATAAACTGATAATCATCACCACGAATAAAAAAGGCACATTACTCAACATCTCAATGAAGCGCTGCACAATTAAATCAAAGGTTCCTCCAAAAAACCCCATCAAGAGCCCAATGCTCACCCCAATAGCATAAACAAGCGGAACATAAATCAGAGCCGCTTGAAAGTTAGCCTGCAAACCACCATACAAATAAGAAATCACATCATAACCCTGCGCAGTCGTACCCAACCAATGTTCACGAGAAGGAGGTGAAGGCTGAAAGTGCACTTGCACCAAATCACTACTATCCAACCCCTCAAAATCCTGAACCGAACCCTTCCCCATAAAACTCTCCGTACCCAACACCAACTTACCCGCTCGATAAGTCGCCCCATACACCCGCTCCTTATTTTCATTCCAACCCTCCGCACGTCCATCCCGCAACCCCTCCCGAAAGCGATAGCTCAAATGTCTCAAATTCGGCTCCTCTAAATCATACACCCGCGCCGCATAACCATTGAACTCCGAACGCCCCTTATAAAGAACCCCATTCTCCTCTCTCAGCGGCGAAGTCGTCGCCGTAATCGCATCCCCAGTAGGAGCATAAGGTCGCAATGGCAGAATCACCAATCCATCCACCCCATCCTTCTTCCAAGATTTTTTGAGAGACCGATAATCAGGAGGCCCCGAAGCACTCTCCCCCTCCAGACCGTAGTCCTCTCCTTTCTCAATCATAGTCGTAAAGGCAGGAAAAGTCCACTCCCCACGATACTTCACCACCAACGCCTCCGAACCAACTACGATAAAATCAAGCGTTGCCAAAAACGCGAACACCAAAAGCACCACCAATGACCAATACCCCCTCTTAATTTCCCGAAAACGCTGCATCCGTCTCAAGGTAAGAGGGCGGAATTTAGTCCTCCCCGAAAGACTAGCCACTAACCAAGCACCAACCACCCAAGTCAAAATCGTAAAAGCCCATCCCACATACTTTAAAGCATTCAAAGACCATTCCGCTCTCAGATAAGCTTGAAAAAAGCTCCACCCTTCAACCACTTGGGAAAGAGTCTTACCTAACTTAAACCCCCATCCCACCGCCGGCAACCGAAACCCATACCACTCCGCCACACAAGCGAGCATCGAGCCAATCATCAACATCCAACCGAGTATCTTCGCCATCGTTCTTTGCTTCTAGTTGAATTTTACCCGCGGATCGATCAAAGCCACAATAAAATCAGAAAGAATATTCCCAACGATCAACAAAAAGGCCGCAATCGTCAGCGTCCCCATAATCACCGGCATATCACGATCTGTTAGAGCTTGAAATTGCAGCAACCCAAACCCCTGAATATCAAACACACTCTCCACCAAAATACTTCCTCCCACCAAAATCGTAATCAATTGCCCCAAAGTAGACGCAACAGGAATAATAGAATTCCGAAAAGCGTGTTTAAAAACAGCCCTCCGATAATTCACCCCCTTAGCAACCGCAGTTCGAATGTAATCTGCTGCTAGATTATCCATCAGATTGTTTTTCATCATCATCGTCAAAAAAGCAAAACTTCCCACCACATAACTGATCAAAGGAAGCACCGTATGATGAGCCCGATCAACAATGCGATCCCACGACCACCAAGGAAGGTGAGCCAGCTCCGGAGAATCCAACCCAAACATCGGGAACCACCCAGATCGTGCTCCCAAGAAAATCACCATCAACGCTCCCAGCGCAAAACCCGGCACCGAATAGCCCATGAAAATCAAAACCGAACTCGCATTATCCAAAAACGTCCGGTGCCGAATAGCCTTCAGAATCCCTAATGGCAAACACACCGCATAAGTAATAATAGCAGTGAGGAGACCAAAATAAAGAGCCACCGGAATCCGCTGCTTAATCAGAGTCAAAACCGGATCTCCAAACTTCTCCGATTGATCAAAATCGCCCTGCAAAACACCTGATAACTTAGGCTGATAGAGAACAACCCGAAACTTATAATCAGGAGCATCTTCCGCCTTCAACCCCTCTCTCCTCGCCCATCGATCCGCTCGATCCGCAGGCGTCTCAATGCGAGCCTTCCATCCATATTCCTTCGGCTCCTCTTGAGGATTATCAAGATAATACATCTTCGCCACTTTCGACCCCTCGCGACGCACAAAAACCTCTCGTCCAATCCCCTTAAGCACCACCGTTGTCTCCGTCTCAGGATTCTCAATCAAAGCCGAACCAATGGTATCTTCACCTCTCTCAAAAAACTCACTCTTCGAAACCACCCGTTCTCGGTTCCAAAGTCCCAGCCATTGCAAATAAGCCACCACCACTGACTTATCAAACCCATAACGCTCCTCACTAGCCTCAATCGCCTCCTCATCGAGAGTCCCCCCTTGCTTCCCTCCACTCCCACCACCCTCAGTTGCCGCCTGCGACTGCATCATCGCCTGCTCAAGCGGCCCTCCCGGCGCCGCCCGCGTAATCAGAAAAACCAAAAAAGTAACCCCCAGCATCGTCACAGGAACCAAAAGCAAACGGCGAATAAAATAATCTTTCATGCGGGAAGAGAACGCTACTTGGTTTAGCGGGACTACAGAACGGATCAAGCAACCATCTTGCCTATCTGTCAATTCCGAGCGGAAACGCAAAAAATACTGCCCAAGTCCGCTCTTCATTGTAAGAATTTTCCCGATGATTCGAGTCTATGCTTTGCTCCCAATCGTTTTCTCTCTCGTAGCCTGCGATCCTCGCAGTGACGTCGAACGTGCGAACGAAGAAAAAATCCTCATCATTGGCAACTCCAACGAACCCAAAGGCCTAGACCCTCACCTTGTCTCCGGAGTCTTAGAATCCAACATCATCCGCGGCTTATTCGAAGGATTGTGTGTAGAAGACCCCTCCACCGACGGAAACGCCCTCCCTGGTGCCGCAGCCAAGTGGGAAGCCAGCGAAGACTTCACCGCCTGGACCTTCCACCTCCAACCCACGGCCAAATGGTCCGACGGCATCCCCGTCACCGCACAAGACTTCGTCTTCTCCTTCCGCCGCCTCCTTTCCCCTGACCCGAATTGGCCAGCCAAATACGCCGAAATGCTCTACTTCATCGAAAACGGACAAGCCTATTCCCAAAATCGACGAGGCGAAATCCTCATCGCTCGTGATAGCAACTTCCCCACCAGCTGGGAAACCCTCTCGCAAGCAAATTTCCGAGGCGATTCCGACTTAGACCTCAAAACCCTCTCCGAAAAAACCATCGCCTCCCTCTCCAAAAAAGAAAGCACCGCCATCTTCAAATATCTCCCCGACCCCTCCAAAGTCGCCCTAAAAAAATTAAGCGAAGCTCCCTTTGCCGACCTCTCCTCAGACGAACGCCTTCTCCGCATCAATATCAAAGGACTCGACGACCTCACCAAAGAAGAACTCACCTACCTTTCCAAGGAACCCACCTGCTTTCATTGGCCCGACTCCGTCAGCCAAGAAGCCCAACAAGCCGTAGTCACCCGCCTCCTTCAACACGTCGGACAAGACCTCTGGGAACAAGCACGAGTCGGAGTCGAAGCCCTCGATGACTTCACCCTCCAAGTCCAACTCCGCGGACCCATTCCCTTTTTACCCGAGATCACCAAACACTACACCTGGTACCCCGTTCCTCGTCACATCATTCTCAAACACGGCAAAATCAACACCGCCTACTCCTCCCCCTGGACCAAACCCGGTAACATCGTCTCCAACGGCCCCTTCCAGCTCAAAGAATGGCGCACCAACCACACTCTCGAAGTGGAACGAAACCCCCACTACTGGGATTCCGAAACCGTCAAACTCAATGGCATTCGTTACCTTCCCATCTCCAACTATTACACCGAAACTCGCATGTTCGGAGACGAACAACTCCACGTCACCTACACCGTCCCATCCGAACTCATCCCCTTCGCCAAAGACAAATTCTCACAAAATTTACGCCAAGAAAATTACGTAGGCGTTCGCTTCCTTCGCTCCAACATCCGCCGCGAACCCTTCAACAACCCCAAAGTGCGAAAAGCCTTTGCCATGGCCATCGAACAACAAGCCATCTGCGAAAAAATCCTCCAAGGAGGACAAAAACCCGCCTCCGGAATCGTCCCTCCCTTCGGAGAATACAATCCCCCTAACCTCATTCATTACGACCCCGAAAAAGCCCGCAAACTACTGGCAGACTCTGGATACAAAGCAGCCTCCTCCTTCCCCGACATCACCATTCTCACCACCGATTCCGACTCCGGACGCCGCGAAGCCGAATCCCTGCAAGCAATGTGGTCTAAGAACCTCGGCATCAACGTTCGCATCATTCAACGAGAATGGACCACCTACCTCCAAAAGCAGTACGACGCCGACTTCGACCTCTGCGTCGGAGGTTGGATTGGCGACTACCTCGACCCCACCACCTTCTTAGAAATGTGGACCCAAGGAAACGGCAACAACAACACCGGCTGGAGTTCCAAAAAATTCGAAGCCCTCCTCCGAAAAGCCGAAAACACCGCCGAAGTCAGCACTCGCATGGCCACCCTCGCTGAAGCCGAAACAATCTTACTCGAAGACACCCCCGTCATGCCAATCTACTGGTACACCACCAATTATCTCATCCGACCCGAAGTCAAAAACTGGAACCCCCTCCTCCTCAACAACCACCCCTTCAAATTCGTCAGCATCGAAGAGTAAAGCCCCCCCTTAGACCGTTTTCCAAAAGTTCGTTCGTTTATCGCCGAGAGAGAATTTCTTGAG
>CAZUEC010000051.1:0-10047 GCA_964618865.1 uncultured Roseibacillus sp.
ATCGTGAGGCGGTCTTCAACGATCCTAAGTTCTTTGAATACCGTGAACACCTGCTCGCCTTCCTTGAGCAGCGCTCACACATCAAAGGCGAGACCCGCACCCATAACCGCGAGAACCTCACCGGCTATCTCAATAAGGGAGAAATCGCCGATTTAGAGAAAAAACTCTCTGTCGCTTAAGAGCGGCCGACCAAGAGCCGTCACGGCTAAGATCTACTCTGAGGAGCCCCATTCATTCGGACTTCCCTCTAGGGTTCGCCGCTCGATCCAACTTTCGAGCTCGCTTCCAGCGACCCCTCCCATCTGGGACTGGAACCATTAATCTAATTCATCCAATAAATTAGCTCCACTTGGGCATTCTGGCACGAAGCGAGCTTATGAATCCGCCTCACGCATTCGCTAAAATAGATGAACGAAATTCCGAAAGAAGAAAAACTCAAGATGCTCGACGTTAGAAGCGCCTCCATTCGCACGCTTCTCTTTACTACCTTTGCCTTCTTTCTCACTTTTGTATTGTGGTTCAGCCACGCCCCGATGAGGGACATTATCATCGAGACCTTCAATCTCACCAAACCACAATGGAAGGCGCTCCTCATTCTCAACGTGGCCCTGACCATTCCATCTCGAATTCTTGTCGGGATTCTTGTCGATAAACTCGGGCCACGCCTCACTTACAGCATCATGCTCATGGCGGGCGGCATCCTTTGCTCCCTGTTCGCAATCTCTAGCAGTTACGAAATGCTTGCGCTCACCCGCTTCCTGATGGGCTTTGTCGGAGCTGGATTCGTGATTGGAATTCGTATGGTCGGCGAATGGTTCCCCGCCAAGCAAGTTGGCCTTGCAGAGGGAGTTTACGGAGGTTGGGGCAACTTCGGCTCTGCCGCCGCCGCGATGAGTCTGCCCACCATTGCGTTGATCTTTGGAGGAGAAAACGGCTGGCGCTACGCCCTCTTCTCCATCTCTGCCATCGCCTTCATTTATGGCCTTATTTTTTACCGCTCAGTGCGAAACACTCCGAAAGGTTCCACCTATTTCAAACCCAAGAAAGCCGGTGGCCTTGAGGTTTCTAACAAGCGTGATTTCTACTTCTTACTCGTAATGAATGTGCCCATGTATGCGGCCCTCGGGGTCCTTGCATGGAAGCTATCACCCTCCGGAGTGAACCTCCTTTCTCAGACTGCGGTCTACTTGATTGATGCCTTCTTAGTCGGACTTTTCGTCTTTCAAACGAGCCAAATCATTAAGGTCAACAAGGAGATGCTCAAGACCGGTAGTGTCCCTGAATACCAGCGCTACTCTTTCCGCCAAGTCGCGATTCTAGATATCAACTACTTTATTACTTTTGGCTCTGAATTGGCCGTCGTTTCGATGCTTCCGGGTTTCTTTGCCGACACCTTTAAGCTCCCCATGACTCAAGCGGCACTCCTCGCCTCAGGCTTTGCCTTCATGAACCTAGTCGCCCGCCCTGGCGGTGGTTGGTTGAGCGATAAATTCGGTCGTCGTCGCACTATGATCATCCTCCTCGCGGGACTCGCAATTGGCTATCTCACTCTCGGTCAAGTCTCGAGCGGCTGGCCAATTGCCCTCGCAGTCATTGCAACAATGGGTTGCTCATTTTTCGTTCAAGCAGGAGAAGGCGCCGTCTTTGCGATGGTCCCTCTCATTCAACGCCGCATGACGGGACAAATCGCCGGGATGGCAGGGGCTTACGGCAATGTAGGCGCGGTCACCTTCCTAACCGTCTACTCCTTCGTAGATGCTTCCACCTTTTTCAATGTAATCGCTGCCTCTTCTATCCTTGGTTTCATCGCTTCTTACTTCTTGGCAGAACCGAAGGGCCATGTCTCGGAGGTGAATGAGGATGGCACAGTAGAGCTGATTGAGGTTTCTTAAAGTTCGCTGAGGTAATCCGCTATTTCTTCTTCACTCCAAATGAGTAAGAATAACCTCGTGCACTTACGGGGGAATATTCAGGTTCGCATCGGACAAGCTAGCGAGAAGGGCCCTAAAGAGAAAAATGAGGACTCGCTAGGAGTTCGCATACCCAAGGATACTACGCTTGCTACCAAGGGCATCGCGGCGGTCATCGCGGACGGTGTCAGTGCCGCGAGCGCCGCCAAGGAGGCCAGCGAATCTGCCGTCCTCGGATTCCTGAATGACTATTACGAGACGCCTGAGCCTTGGGAGGTGAAGACGGCTGGACATCGCGTGATTGGCGCGCTCAACCGCTGGCTTTTTTCGCAAGGCCTCGGTCACAGCAGTCAGGAGAAAGGATGCGTCTGCACCTTCACTGCGGTGGTCTTAAAGAGCCAAACGGGGCATCTCTTTCATATTGGCGACTCTCGCCTTTACCGTCTGAGCGATGGCAACCTTGAACAACTCTCGGTTGATCACACTTCGCAAGTTTCCGAGAGCACCGAATACCTCACCCGGGCACTCGGCCTCGAGCAAAATCCGCAGGTCGACTACCGCAGCTTCGCCTTAAATTCCGGAGACCGCCTCTTACTCACAACGGACGGTATTCACGGGCAACTCTCCTCCGCCGAACTCCAGAAGATTCTCACTTCCCATGAGGATCCCCTTGAGGCTGCCGACGCTCTCGCGGAGGCTTCTGCGGATAGCACGGACAATCGCTCCTGTCTCGTGCTCGATATTGAAAGCCTTCCCGACACCAATAAGGATGAAGTCTTTCGCCGCCTCTCGCGTCTACCCTTCCCACCAGATCTCTCCCCGGGCATGACCCTCGATGGCTTCCGCGTCGATCGAACTCTGTCCGCCACGAAGAACACTCAGCTCTATCTCGTCACTGAGGAAAAGAGCGGCAAGCAGTTGGTCATGAAGACCCCTTCCACAACCTTCAGCAATGACCCTTCTTACCTAGAACGCTTCGCACTCGAAGAGTGGATCGGCTTACGCACACAACACCTCAACCTCGTACGAGTTTTCAAACCGGAGCAAACACGCACCTTTTGCTACTATCTACTCGAGCATATTCCAGGCATCACGCTCTCGCGTTGGATCGAGACAAACCCCGCAGCCCAACTCGACGAGATCATTTCGATCACCTCTCAAATTATCAACGGCGTGCGCGCCCTTCATCGCAAAGACACGCTCCATCAGGACATCAAGCCTGACAATATTCTCATTCTTCCAGGACCGACCGTCAAAATCATCGACTTTGGCTCCTGCCATATTGGCGGTATTTCCGAAATCAGTAGTCCCTTCGAGCGTCATTCCGCTCTCGGCACGATCGACTTCTCCGCACCCGAGTATCGCTACGGTTCGCGCCCCAATACCAAGTCCGATCTCTTTTCCATCGCAGCCATCACCTACTACCTCCTTACCAAAGGCGAACATCCCTTCGGTGAGGCCTGGCAGAAGGCGCAAACTCTGCGCCACTTCACTCAGCTCGACTACATCAGTAGCACGCGACACAATCCGATGGTGCCACTCTGGCTCGATGCCGCCTTGAAGAAAGCACTCGCGCCGATTGCCTCTGATAGACATGAATCCATGTCCGAATTTCTCAATAATTTGCGGAAGCCTGACTACAATCTGCTCGATAAAGAAGCACTTCCCTTCCTGCAGAAAGACCCCGTCACCTTCTGGAAGTTAGTATCCGCAATCCTCTTCGTTGCTCTCATTTTGGCCCTTATTTTTCGGTAGTTCGGACCGTCTCATTAATTTTTTGAGTTAAAATCACTGATAGGCATGAATCTTGCTCATGCTTATCCGCGTCGCTTCGCTTCACTTTGGCCTAAAAACCGCTTACGGAATACGAAGTTGGCCGAGCTAACGGCATTTTACACTTAAAGACCCCACAATGAGCGAATTCACTCCCGAACAACAAGGCTATCTCTCCGGATTCATGGAGGGCCTCCAGCAACTTCAAGCAGAGGGGCTCCCTTTCCTGGGACAAAATGCTAACGGCCAGTTCACTCATGATCCTTCACAAGCTGTTGAACAGGAAGAAACCGTCTTCGGAACACCCGTCGACGATCTCTGCAAAGAAGAGCGCATCAAGCACGAGAAGAATGGTCTCGATTGCTACGACAGCATCCTCAACCATGCCGCCGAGGACAAATTCGTGTCGGGCGGCGATCTCTTCCGTTTCAAATTCCATGGCCTCTTCTATGTCACTCCCGCGCAAGAATCTTACATGCTGCGCGCTCGCATTCCGGGTTGTGTGCTAACGAGTGCTCAGTTCCGAGGTCTTGCCGAAATCTCTCGCGACTGGGGTTGCGGAAACTGCGATGTCACCACCCGCGGCAACATTCAAATCCGCGAGCTCATGCCACCGGACCTGCCCAAGGTTCTCACCAAGCTTTACGAACTCGGCCTCACCTCCAAGGGCTCCGGCGCCGACAATGTGCGCAACGTCACAGCCTCCCCGACTTCTGGATTCGACAAAGACGAGCTCCTTGACGTGCTTCCGCTCGCGAAGGCAATGCACCACAACATTCTCAACAACCGCGACCTCTACGGCCTGCCTCGTAAGTTCAATATCTCTTTCGATTCCGGCGGCGCCATCTCGGTCTGCGCCGACACTAACGACATCGCCTTCTATGCGGTTCGCCTCACGGAGGAAACCGACGGCCTCGCTCCTGGAGTTTACTTCCGCATGCAACTCTGCGGCATCACCGGGCACAAGCAGTTCGCAACCGACTCTGGGGTCTTGCTCACTCAAGAAGAAACCATCCCCGTCGCAGCAGCCATTCTCCGCACCTTCCTCGAAAACGGTGACCGCACCAACCGCAAAAAGGCGCGCCTCAAGTATCTCGTCGACAAGTGGGGAATCCCGAAATTCCTCGAAGAGACGCAAGAGAAACTCGCCTTCCCTCTACGCCATCTTCCTCTCGAATCCTGCGAAGTTCCTCAGCCCAAGGTCAAACACGGGCACTACGGAGTTCATAAACAATCCGATGGACGCAACTACCTCGGCGTAGTCATTCCTGTCGGACGCACCCCCGTAGATGTGGTGGATCAACTCTGCGACATTGCCGAGCAATATGGAACAGGCGACATTCGCCTGACAGTTTGGCAAAACGTTCTCATCCCTAACATCTCCGACGAGCAACTCGAAGCCGCTCAGAAAGCAGTCCTTGCGACTGGGCTCAGCTACGAATCAACCAACATCTCTGGGGGCCTCATCGCTTGCACCGGTAACCTCGGTTGCAAATTCGCTGCAGCGAACACCAAGGGCCACGCAGTCGAAATCGCGGCCTACCTCGAACCTCTCATTGACCTCGACCAGCCCGTCAACATTCACCTCACTGGCTGTCACCACTCTTGTGCCCAGCACTACATCGGCGACATCGGCATGATGGGCGTCCCCGTCAAACTGGACTCAGGCGAAAAGGTCGAAGGCTACAACATCGTCCTCGGAGGCGGATGCGACGACGACCAATTCGTAGCGAAAGAAGCCTTCAAAGGCATCCCCTTCTCTGACGCACCCGCCCTCATTGAACAACTTCTAAAAGCCTACCTCGCCAATCGCAAAGGCACCGAATCCTTCGCTCACTTCACGCGCCGACTCGAACTCGATGAACTGAAAAACCTCATCGACCACCCAAGGGCTCAAGTAGCGGCCTAATTTCTCTCACCTTTTATCTCAATTATTATGGTTTCACTTCCACCAGACGCCCCTTTCACCCCCGAACAAATCGGATGGCTCAACGGCTACCTCGCCGCCCGTATGCAAGTGCAGGGGAGCACTGCTCCCCAACACAACTCAAACTCTGCTCCCCAGCAAGGCCCGGCTACTCAAGGCCTCCCTCTCACCATCCTCTGGGGCTCTCAAACAGGAAACTCGGAAGGCCTCGCCAAAAAAGCCTCCAAGATGCTTACTGCCAAAGGCCATACCGTCACCGTCACCGACATGGGCGAAGCGGAGGCCGAGACTCTCACCAAAGCCGAGAACCTTCTCGTGATCACCTCCACCTACGGCGACGGCGAACCACCAGACAATGCCCAGGCCCTCCACGAGTCCCTCCATGCCGACAACGCTCCTAAACTCGAGAACACTAACTTCTCTGTCCTTGGCTTAGGCGATTCTGAATACCCCGACTTCAATCAATGCGCCAAAGAGTTCGATTCGGTTCTAGAAAAACTCGGAGCCAAACGCCTCGCCCCTCTGATCGAAAGCGACGTCGATTACGACGACCCCTTCGACCAATGGATAGGTGCGATCACCGAAAATTTAGCCGCTGTTGCTTAGTCAAATTCACCGCAGTGTTCTTTGAGCTCTTTACGTTGAAAATCACAACTGAATGTCCGGCCTCGCTCCAGAACGCACACTGATCGACGACTTGCTCGCCGATCAGAAGAAGCTCTACACGCCAGTCGCGGACTTCTCTGAAAAACACGATCGCGATCCTGACTTAGCCGGTCACTACCGCAATCTCATCCCACTCTCCAAGCCCGGAAAAGGCGAACAGTATGCCTTTGAGGTCGCGCTCGACAAATGCACCTCTTGCAAAGCCTGCGTCACCGCCTGCCACTCGCAGAACGGACTCGATGAAGACGAATCTTGGCGTGACGTCGGCCTCCTGCTAGGCGGCGAAGATGAGCCCGGTTGGCAACAAACCATCACCACCGCCTGCCACCACTGCGCCGACCCCGAATGCCTCAACGGTTGCCCCGTGCAAGCCTACGAGAAATCCAGTGAGACCGGCATCGTGCGCCACCTCGACGACCAATGCATCGGCTGCTCTTACTGCATCTTCAAGTGCCCCTTCGACGTCCCCAAATTTTCTAAAAAACGAGGCATCGTCCGCAAATGCGACATGTGCCATGACCGTCTCGCCGAAGGCGAAGCCCCAGCCTGTGTGCAAGCGTGCCCCACCGAGGCCATCAAAATCGTCAAAGTAAACGTCGAAGAAAAATCCAAGCTCGGCCAACGCAATCTCGGCTGGCTCAATGGCGCTCCTCCCGCGACCATCACCCAACCCACCACTCGCTACACCGGCCGCGAAGTTCCCCACACCGCCCACGCTTCCGACCAAGACAATCTCAAACCCGAGCATGCCCACTGGCCCCTGGTCATCATGCTCACCCTCACCCAAGCCGCCGTCGGTCTCTTTCTCGGCACCATTTGGAGCGTCACTTTTCCAGCCACCTCAACGGAGCACCTCATCCTATCTCTCACCGCCCTCGCGCTCTTCTCGGTCGGCCTCATCTCCGCGACCCTCCATCTCGGTCAACCGCTCAAAGCTTGGCGCTTCTTCCTCGGACTCCGCACCAGTTGGCTCTCTCGCGAGCTCCTCGCCTTCACCATCCTCGGAGCCTTCCTCACCGCCCCGCTCATCAATCACCTGCCTTTCCAGCTTCCCTCCTTCCTCAACTTCCTACCGGACTTCATCAATAGTCCCCCCTTCTTGATCGTCTCTGCGCTCACCGCCCTCGCAGCAGTCTTCACGAGCGTAAAAATTTACCAAACAACCCATCGCACCCTGTGGAAATCGAGTAGCACCTTCCCACGCTTCTACGGCACTGTCGCCCTCTTCACCCTGCTCGCCTTCTCGACAAACAGCTTCCCTGTTCAACTTGCCTTCGCGATCGTCGCCTTTACGAAATTACTCTGGGAAGCGTTCCTACTCAATCGATCAGACCTCGATCGCGAACGTCACCTCATCACCATCACTCTCAAGCGCATCCTCAGTATGCAAACCATCACCCTCATCGCCTCAGGCATCGCCGTCTTCTTCCACCCCTTGGCTGCGCTCCCCCTTCTTCTCATCGCCGAGCTCGCCGAGCGCACTCTCTACTTCAAAGCTGTCCGCCCGCTCAAAATGCCCGGTTTCATCCATTAAAAACTATGTCCTCAAAGAATCCAGCCCTCGCTCTCTTTGCGTTCTTCGCGGTGAATTCAAATCTCACCCAAGCTCTGCGCCTCCGCGTTAAAAAATCAAAGCCATGACCATTTCCACCAAACAAAAAGGTCTCGGCGACCTCGTCAAACAACACACCCAGCTTCACGCGCGCACCGGACCATACACCGAGGAGCTCCTCCGTCATCCAGGCAAATTCGGTCTTGGCCAAGTCCCTGCCGACCTCACCCCCGACGCCACCACCACCTCCATCTGCGGCTACTGCTCCACGGGCTGTCGCTTAAAAATTTCTCTCAAAGACGGCAAGCCCGTCAACCTCACCCCCAACGTCGAATACCCCGTCAACCTCGGCATGGCCTGCCCTAAAGGCTGGGAAGCGCTCGCCGTTCTCGACTCCGATGAACGCGCTACTCAACCTCTGTTAGACGGCAAGCCCACCGATTGGAACACCGCCCTCGACTCCTTCTGTGACAACTTCAAAGCGATTCAGGAAAAGCACGGCAAAGACTCCGTCGCCTTCATTTCCACCGGTCAAATCACAGTTGAAGACTTCTTCCTCCTCGGCTCCTTCGCTAAATTCGGAATGGGTATCAAGCACGGTGACGGCAACACTCGCCAATGTATGGCCACCTCCGTGGTCGCCTACAAACAATCCTTTGGCTTCGACGCCCCTCCCTACACTTATGCCGACTTCGAGGAATCTGACACCCTCGTTTTCATCGGAGCCAACCCTGCCATCGCACACCCCATCATGTGGCAGCGCGTGATGCGCAACAAACGGAATCCCGACATCGTGGTCATCGATCCACGTCGCACCGAAACCGCTCAAGTCGCCACCCGTCACGTCCCTCTCACTCCGAAATCGGACCTCCCCCTTCTCTACGCCCTCGCGCACTGCATCGTCCGCGACGATCGCCTCGACTACGACTCGTTAGAAAACACTGAAGGCTTCGAGGACTTCAAAGAATTCCTCAAAGACTACTCCCCCGAAGTCGTCGCCCCCAAATGCGGTCAAACCGTAGCCGAAATCGAATCACTCGCTCGCCTCGTCTCCGAACCCGGCAAGCGCATCTCGTGGTGGTGGACCATGGGCGTCAATCAGAGCTACGAAGGAGTGCGAACAGCACAAGCAATCATCAATCTCCAACTGATGACTGGTAACATTGGCAAACCCGGCACCGGAGCGAACTCCATCACCGGTCAATGCAATGCGATGGGCTCCCGCCTCTTCTCTAACACCACTAACCTTCTCGGCGGACACGACTTCGCCAACCCCGCGCACCGCGAAAAAATCTGCCAACACCTCGGCATCGAAGATCATCAAATTCAAGACAAGCCCGGCTACGCTTACGATCAAATCATTGATGCCATCGACCGAGGCGAAATCAAAGGACTCTGGGTCATCGCCACCAACCCAAACCACTCTTGGATTGCCCAGAACAACTTCGCGCGCATTCGCGAAAAACTCGATTTCTTCGTGGTGCAAGACATGTATCAGAGCACCGAAACCGCGCAAATGGCGGACCTCATGCTACCTGCTGCAGGTTGGGGCGAAAAGGATGGCACCTTCATCAACTCCGAGCGCCGTATCGGCACTATCCGCCAAGTGAAAGAAGCCCCCGGCCAAGCTCTCACTGATTTTCGCATCGTCCAAGCCCTCGCAGATCGATGGGGAGACTGTGATTTCATCAAGAAATACCTCACCCCTAACGACGCCTTTCAAACCCTTAAGTCACTCACCAAGGACCAGCCTTGCGACATCACGGGCATCCGCGATCACGATCACATCGAAGAAGCAGGCGGAATCCAATGGCCCTACCCTAGCCAAGCCACCCCAGATCCAGATAGCCACGACCGAAGCTCAGAGAGCCCCGCTACAGAGCGCCGCCTTTTCGAAGACCACAAATACTACCACCCCAGTGGCAAAGCCAAATTCATCTTCGACCACCCTGCACCACTCGCCGAACCCACCTGCGAAGAATTCCCCTTCATCCTCCTCACTGGACGCGGAACGAGTAGCCAGTGGCACACCCAAACCCGCACCAACAAATCCAAAATCCTGCGCAAACTTTACCCCGAAGAATGCTACCTCGAGATTCATCCTGACGATGCCGCCAAGCTCGGCATTGCGGATCGCCAGCAAGTCACCATCACCAGTCGTCGCGCCAGCATCACCGCGCAAGCCTACTACGCCCCCACCGTGCAACCTGGCCAAGTCT
>CAZUEC010000052.1:0-7426 GCA_964618865.1 uncultured Roseibacillus sp.
AGCGAGCGCTTTGGCTGGACTGGTTGTTTCGAATTTTTCGATAAGGTGGAATTCGGCGAAGGCGGAGAGTTCGTGGAAGAAGGCGGGGAGTCCGAGGAGGATGCTTTCGCGCAGGTTTTCATTGAGGGAGGCGGGGTAATTAGGAAGGGATTTTCGGAATTCTTTTTCGGTCGCGAGAGAGAGGGAGCGGATGGCAAAGTGCTGTGCTAGGATTTCGTCGATGGAGGATTTGGGTTTCGGGAAAGGGAGTTTTTGGAGGAGAAGACGTTGCGCTAAGAGGTTAACTAAGGCGGCTTGTTCTGGAGGGGAGGTGCTTGCGAAGTCATTGAGAACAAGATTGCGAGTGGGGGTGATGAGTCCACGCATTTCTCCGGCTAGTATGGTCACGATATTGTGATCCATTATTTGGAAATCAGGAAGGAGTTTGAGTCGTTTGGCGGTGATGTTGAGTTCGTTAAGTTGTTTGGTTTCGAGTGAGCTTTGAATGGCTCTTTCAACGGTGATGATGATGTCTTCGGCTGGAACGGGAGTGAAGACGGGAGGGGTGGTGAATTTGAGTTGGAGGTAGTCTTCGACAAAGGTGAGGAGTGATTGTTCGGGAATGAATTCTTCTTTAATGAGAGGAAGAGAGGGGATGGGGAGGGTTGGTTCTTCGAAGTCAAATGGCAGAGGAGCTTGAGGAAGCTCGGTCTGTGCTGAGGCCGGCTTACGCTGTGTGAGTGTGATCGCTGCGACGAGAGCGAGGGTAACAAGGGTTAGGAGTAGGGGGAGTGGTTTCATCTCTCAAGAGAGAGAGGACTCGTTTTGAGCCAGCTTGCCAGTCTCTTCTTTGTCTTCAAAGGGGGCTCGGTACCAACGGAAGAATTTACGGAAGGCTTCTTTGATGTCCTCGGTGATTAGATAAGCAGTAGGAATGAGAAGAAGGGTGATGAAGGTGGCGAAGAGGATTCCGTAAGCCAATGAGATGGCCATGGGTTTGAGGAATTGCGCTTGGAGGGAGCGTTCGGAAATTAATGGGAGGAGGCCGGCAAAGGTGGTGAGGGAGGTGAGGAGGATGGGTCGGAAGCGACTGGCTCCTGCTCTGAGGACGGCTTGTTTGAGGCTTAGGCCTGTTTCTCGACGTCGATTGATAAAGTCGACTAATACGAGAGAGTCGTTAACGACCACGCCGGTGAGAGCGAGGATTCCGAAAACCGAGAGCCAGGAGGGAGTTTGGTCTAGGATCATGTGTCCGAGCATGGCTCCGATGACTCCGAAGGGAATGGCGAGTAGGACGAAGATAGGTTGAACTAGGGATTTGAAGGGAATGGCGAGTAGGGCGTAAAGGGTGAGGATGAGGAGTGCGGCGGAAAAATAGGTTCGTCGTTTGGTTTCCCCATTGTCGGCGATGAAGCCGGTGTAGTTCCATGTGAGGCGAGTGCCGGCGAGGATTTTATCGATTTCGGGGGTGGCGGCGTTGGCGATTGCGGTGACGTCTATTTCGTCGTCTTCTACTTCGGCGGTGAATTCATTGACTTGCGCGCCATTGATTCTTTTGAGTTTTCCTGGGGATTGGCTGAAGGTGAGGTTGGCGGCAGCGGAGAAGGGGATTTCAGTGCCGTCTGGTGATTTGAGAATTAAGTTGTCGAGGGTGCTGAGATTGGCTCGGGCTTCTTCGGGGAGGCGAACCATGACTCGGATATCGTCTCGTTCCCGTTGAATACGTTGTGCTTGTTGGCCAAAGAAGGCTGCTCGCACTTGGGAGGCTAGGGCTTCTTGGGTGAGTCCGAGTTCGGTAGCGCGAGGTTTGAGGGTGAGTTGAATTTCGTCGTTGCCGCGATCGGCATTGTGCCAAGTTGAGGTGATTCCTCGGTCGCGGAAGCCATCAAAGAGGTCTTCGATTGCATCCATGGCGGCAAGTTTTTCGAGGGAGTGAGGACCACTGACTCGAACTTGAATTGCGCGACCGGAGTCTTCGCCATTGCGTCCTCGTCCCCGTTCACCTGTGATTTTGAGGATTCGGATTTGTTCTTCGAAGGGTTTCATTTCTTCGCGAAAGCGGGCACAGATTTCGGTGTTGCGAATTTGTGAGAGTTGTTTGGGGCGCTTTTCGGGAGGAATGAGTTCGAAGGCGATGGAGCCTTGTTTTGGGTCGCTGTAGTTCCGCGAATGCCATCCTCCTGCGGTGGTGATGATATTTGTAATGAGGGATTTTCCAGTGGTCGGGTCAGAGTATTCTTTTTGGAGTGTTTTGGCGGCGGCATACATGGCGTCGACGACTTTTTGAGTTTCTTCGATGGGGGTATCCTGGGGCATTTCGACCCAGCCTCGGATGCCGTCGCGTTCGATGGATGGGAAGCTAACAAATCCTAGATGTCCGCCTTTCCAGTAGCCGACAAAGGCAATTGCAATTGCAATGAAGGCGGCGAGGGCTGCGTAACGAAAGTTGAGAGTGAGTTCTAGGAAGGGTTGAAATGCTTTTTCGACAAAAAATTCGAGTCCGTGAGAAATTTTTTGTTGGAGGCGTTGGAACCAGTTGAGTTTTTTCTTATCGCGATTGGTTTTGAGGTGTTTGAGGTGACAGGGAAGAATGAGCTTGGATTCGATCAGGGAGAAGAGAAGCACTGGAGCGACTACTGGGAGAATGGGTTTGGTGTAGTTGGACCATGTTTCCGGCATAAACATGAGAGGGATAAAGGCGACTACGGTGGTGATGATACCGAAGGTCACTGGAGTGGAGACTTCCTTGGTGCCGATGATAGCTGCCTCGGTGGGGTCGAGTCCTTCCCGTAATTTACTGTATATATTTTCGCCTGTGACAATGGCGTCATCGACTACGATTCCTAACACAATAATGAACCCAAAAAGGGAGGTCATATTGATAGTGTTTCCTAGTACTGGCATGAAGAGTAGTCCTCCTGCGAAGGCAACAGGGACACCAAGGAGAATCCAAAAAGCGAGGGTAGGCCTGAGGAAGAGGCCTAGGACGATGAGAACTAATACCGCTCCTTGCACAAGGGAGTTGACTAGGGTTGAAAGTCGGGCTCGAAGGGCTTGTGAGTCGTCGTCCCAGACGGCGAGTTCGATTCCTGAAGGCAGTTTGTCAGCGGAATTCTTGACGTAGTCATTTACGACGTTGGCAATCTCAATCGCGTTTTGATCACCGATACGATAGACTTCGACGAGGAGGGCTGGTGTGCCGTTGAATCGGATAGATTTTTTGTTTTCTTCGAAGCCATCTGAAACGGTGGCAACATCTCCAAGTCGGATCTCGGCGCCATCTTGAGAACGCAGGACGATGCTTTCGAATTGATCCTTGGAATAGGCTTGGCCAGTGGTGCGAATGAGGACGCTGCCGCCTGGGGTTCGAATTCGGCCTGCAGGGAGATCGATGGAGGAACGGCGAATCGCGGTGGTGATGTCGTCGAGAGAGAGTCCGAAGTGGAGGAGGCGGTCGGGTTGGGCCTCGATTGATATTTCGGGAGGGGCGTTGCCGGTTACGCGAGCATTGGAGATTCCCTTGAGAGCGGCGACTTGGTCTCGGACGAGTCGGGTGGCATCTAGGAGGTCGCGGTCATCAAGATCTCCCATGACGGCGACGGTAATGACTTCGCGCCATTGTTCGGTGGTGGGTACAGAGTAGCGCGGGCGTTCGATTTCGGAGGGAAAGGTGTTTACGCGGTCGATCCGGGCTTTGACTTCTTCGAGCAGTTCTTTGGGATCGACTCCGTCTTTTGCTTCGACGATGACTTCACAGCCTTCTCGGTTACTTTCTGATTGGAGTAATTTGACGCCTGAGAGGCCTTCTAGTGATTGCTCGATGGGAATGGCGACGCTTCTTTCGACGTCGGCGGGACTACCTCCGCGGTAGGCGATGTTTACCCGGACTTCGTTAAAAACTTGGTTGGGATGGATTTCGTATGGGATTTTATCCCAAGCAAACCAGCTGGCCACGATGAGTATGGCCACCATGAGGATATTGGTGGCGATGTCGTTGCGGGCAAAGAAGGAGATCATAAATAAAGGAATTTAGAGAACGGCATCTGACTCGGTTTGCTATCAGTGAGAGCGAAAATGGACATGATTTAATCCAGCTCGAGGCGATATCGTGAGATGGTGGAATCGGCCTCCAGAGCGTAGGCGTCGATTCCGCCAGCAAGAGCAAAGGATTTTTTGAGGCCGTGGCCTCGAAACCAAGAGACGTGATCTAAAACTGATTTGCCAAGATGGTCGTAGAGAATGATTTCTTGTTCACTTTTTTCAGTATTTAAATTAGATAAAGTGTTTTCAGTAAGCAAGATGGAGTGATTGATGTTCACGGCCTCATGTTCTTCGCGAGTTCTTGTGTCAATCAGGATAGGAGGGGCGTCGGACTGAAGTTTTTGCAGCACTTGAGCTGGGCTGAGGAGGAGTTTTTGCTCTTCTTGATGGCTTTCGGCAATGGTCTTTACGACTGCTTCCGGTTCTAGGTCGTGTTGGCGACAAACCTCGAGAAGGGAGTGGTCTTCGCTGAAGGCACAGGACTGGCATCCTCCGATGTGATAGGCGGAGAAGAGTGCTCTTCGAGCAGAGGGGTAGGCGGCAAGAATTTCCTTCAAGGAAAGATTCGGGTCAGGGGAGGAAGAGGTCATTGCGGTGGTAGTATCGAAGCAAGTGAGGCTGAGGTCCAATGTTTGTTTTTTTGAGTTGAACCTTTTGAAAGGCTGAAAGGAAAAAATGGGGTGGAGGAAATGGATTTGAATCTGTTTTGGGCAAGGGGAGGGCGACGGGCTTTTTGTAGGAGAGAGGAGTTTCTGTTAGTTTTTCTCGAGAGGAGGAAAAGAATCTGTGCGAAAGGGGTAGGCTGGAAGGTTGGCACCATTGATGAGGTTGACCTGAGGAAGCCCAGTAAAAGCATAGCGAACGAATTTGGGGGTGCGGAGTTTTTTAGAGCTGAGAATGACGGTTTCACCATCTAGTTGAGCATCAGCCTGGATCCATTGTTTCGAATTTTTGCTGATCCAAAATGCGGTTGGAGCTTTTCCGTCTGAAGTGGTGAGTCCTTCGCTGTGTTTGAAGTGAATGATGAGTTTTTGACCTTGGCGTTCCACATTTTTCATCACGGGTCCTTGTGCTTTGATGGGAAGGCCGAGAACGTCTCGAGCGGCGAGGAGGGCGAGTCGTTTTCCGATGGGAAGTTTGTCTTTTGGGTGAATGGCGCTTCCTCCCAAGTCGATGCTATTGCTGACCGAGGTGTGAGGAAGTGCTAATGCTGCGAGCTGGGATTCTCGCATCCAGGCCCAAGAGTGGGCGTCAGGGCTGTTCTTGGCTTTTTTGGGGCTGCTGTCGAGGATTTTGGGGTACCCAGGAAGCATGACTACGAGGAAAGGCAGGTCTTCTTGCTGCCAAGCCGTTCGATAACGCTGAATCCATTGTTGAAGGGTGTTGGCGTACTTCAACATACCGGAGTTGCGAGCGAACCAAGGGGTTTCGACCATTCCGAAGAGAGATTGAGTATTGCGTTCGCCTTGATACCAGATGATGCCTTGGCAGGCGTAGGGAATGAGGGGATGGATCATGGCGTTGTATAAGATGTTAGGCTGTCGTCGGAGAAAAATGTCTTCTTTTTGATTCCAAGGTTTTGAGCCTGTGAGTGCAGAAGTGATGCGTTCTTGCGTCTCACTATTGGCATCGAATTCTTTCATGATGGTGGCGAAGTGAGGGACGGTTTTGATCATGTCGCGAGGCATCCAAGCTTCGATTGATGAGCTGCCCCAGCAGGAGAGAATGATTCCTACGGGAACTTCCGTGGTTTGATTTAAAAAATAAGCGAAAGAGAAAGCGACTGCGCTATCAGGAAGGGTTTCTGACCATTTGCCTTCGCAATGATCTTGTTCGTTCAGGGCGACTGAGTGGGGAACGGTGAAGCTGCGAATGTGATTTGATTGTTTGGCGAGAGCTTTAATGTTAGGGATTCCTTGGAAGCTCATTTGCATGTTGGACTGTCCAGAGCAAATCCAGACATCTCCAATTAAGATATCGGAAAGGGTGATTTCGTTTTTGATGTCGGAGGTCTGTGTAGTTTGGGTGACTCGAAGGGGTTGCGGCTTCGCATTTGCTGGCATGGGGTCGAGGTCGACTCGCCATTGATTTTGGGGGTTCGCGATGCTGGTTTTCCTTTGTCCGGCAATTTCGACGGTAATGGTACTTCCCGATTGAGCATTGCCCCACACTGGGGTTGTGGTTTCACGTTGGAGCACGGCTCGATCAGTGAATGGGGAGGCGAGGGTGAGTTCTGCAAAAAGAGAGCTTGAGATGAGGAAGGTCAATAAGACGATGAGCGAGGGGAGTAATTGTGATAAGGAGCAGCTCTTCATTTGATTGGTGGTAAGTGATGACAGATCATCTCATGGCGAGTAAGAAAAAATTTTACTTGGCTTCACGTTACTTGTGTAAGAGCTGATTGGGTGATGGGATTTCTGTGAAATTGGGCTGAGGAGGGGAGGAGATGGCCTTTCTGTTTCGAAACAGAAAAATCATTGTAAGCTCGACTCGTTTTGGTGGGTAAAGGGAGTCGTTCCTTAAGTCCTAATTTTGAAATTTCAGAGAGATTTGTTTCGGGTTTCTCTTTTTCATTCTAAAATCAAATTTTATCACTCTAATGTTCCGCAAAGAGGGTTCGACCCGAGAGCGGCTTTTTCCGATCAAGGTTATCTATTATGAAGAAAGATGAATCAACTTACTTACCTGTTCTTTTGCTTAGCTTTCTCTTAGGAGTCTGTGTCAATCAGGTTGATGCTCAAAAGCTGGAGCAAGAGTGGGTCAATCTTTTCGAAGGTGATAGTCTTGAGCGCTGGGAGTCTGGTCCAAGTAAGGCTAAGAAAGCGGCGCGGAAAATAGGGAACCGATGGTCTCTTGAGAAGGGAGTGCTTCGTCTTGATCGAGATGCGCAGAAGGGGCGAGGCGGCCAGATTTGGACCAAGAAGCATTACTCTGATTTTGAACTTAAATTTGAGTTCAATATCGCGCCTGATGGCAATAGCGGAGTGAAATACCGGACTGCAAATGTGAAGGGAAGGGCCTTGGGGTGCGAGTATGAGATCATTGATGATGAGAACTATCGTGATAACAAAAATCCGACGCATCGAACTGCGTGTCTTTATGAGCTTGTTCCGGTGCCGCAGGATCGAAAATGGAATCCAGCAGGAGAATGGAATCACGGAAGGATACTTGTTTCTAACAACCAGTTCGAGCATTGGCTCAACGGGGAGAAGGTGATGTCTATTCGGTATGGGTCTGAGGAGTGGAAGGAGCGTTTTGCGGAGAGCAAGTATAAGGGTGAGGCTGATTTTGCAAAAAACGCGGGTCCAATTCTTTTGCAGGACCATCAGGATAGTGTGTCTTATCGAAATGTTTATGTTCGAGAACTACCGAGCAAGCCGGTTGTGCAAGCGCCGGTTGTGCAAGC
>CAZUEC010000052.1:7526-10043 GCA_964618865.1 uncultured Roseibacillus sp.
TTTATGTTCGAGAACTACCGAGCAAGCCGGTTGTGCAAGCGCCGGTTGTGCAAGCTATTGCTGAACTAGGTCAAGGTGAAGAACGAGCAAAGTCTCAGAAGGGTAAGAGCGATTTAGTTGAACCCGTTGCTTTTACGACCAATTGTAAGGCTTGTCATTTGTTAGACCAAGTGATGGTGGGACCTTCCTTGGTTGAATTGGCAGAGCTTTATCCACGTAAGGATCAGGATAAGTTTATTCAATGGTGCCTTAATCCAGGTCACAAACGTGCTCAAATGCCTCAAATGCCTTCGATGGCTCATATTCCTAAGGAGCAGCTGAATGAGATCTACGACTACCTCAAGGTTGTGACGGTGGGAGTGAGTATAGTGAAGCCCTCAAGAGTCGATCCTTATGCAACAACTTCTGCTAAAACGAAACGTCCTCGCATCGTAAGAACCTTTGTTCCCGAGTCGGGGCCGGCCTCGCTCATTTTAGCTCTGCCTACTTCGGAGAAGCACAATGTCATCTGGGACACCGATCAGTGTCGGTTGCGTTATATCTCGGTGGGGGAGCCGGACAATTATCCTTATCTTAAGGGTAATGGCAATGCGTTGGCTGTGGTTGGAGACATTGTTTACCGAGAGTTGAATTCAATTTTTTCTTCGAAAAATCAAATTCAATACAAGGGTTATCACGTCGATCAGAAAGGTTATCCGAGTTTTGTCTATCAGGTTGACGGTATGGAGGTCACCGAGATGATTGGAGTTGTTGACGAGAGTATTGTTCGTCGGTTCGTCGCAACTTCGAGTTTGCCGGCTTATCATGTTCCAGAGATTTTGAACAAAAAAATAAACCTAAAAAGCTCTCGGTCCGAGGAGGAACTGACCCTTGTTTATACATTTAAGTAATTCTCATTTTTTTTATGAATGCTACTCTTTTTATTGCGCTTTTTCTCAGTGCGATCTTGCCTTTGTTAGCGCAGACGTCAGCTGCGGTCTCTTTTGATTGGGAGGATTACTATGAGATTGTGAGTATTCCTAGCCCCGAAGGAGTGGACACTCAGGTGGGTGGGTTAACATTCATGGAGAATGGTGAGATCGCAGCTTGTTTCCATCGTGGAGAGGTCATGTTGTACAATCCAGAGTCAAAGACATGGCGACCCTTTGCGAAGGGTTTGCACGAACCTTTGGGGATTTATCTAGAGGATGAGGGGACTTTGCTCGTCGTTCAGCGTGCGGAGTTAACTCGTTTACATGATAAAGATGGAGACGGTTTGGCGGATTTTTATGAAGTGGTCTGCAACGATTGGGGGCTTTCAGGTAATTACCACGAGTTTACTTTTGGACTCGTGAAGGATTCACAAAAGAATATTTATCTCAGTTTAGGAACGGCTTCAAGTGGTTCTGGAGTGCGGGCAGAAATTCGCGGCTCATGGAATGCGGCTGGAGGCTTAGCTCAGGACGATTTTCTCTATGGTGGTGAGCATGGACCATGGAACAGAAAGAAGAAGGGCATAGCACGCATGTATGCTCGTGTTCCTTATCGAGGGTGTGTGCTTAAGATTGAGCCTAATTCTCTTAAGGCTCAGGTTTATGCCACTGGGTTTCGAACTCCCAATGGTCTCTATATGGACAAGAGCGATCAGCTTTGGGTCTCTGACAATCAGGGGGACTGGGTTGGAGCTTCTAAATTGCATCGTGTTCAGTCAGGTGGATTTCATGGACACCCAGCCTCATTACTTTGGGGTGAAAATCCTCCCACCGTTATTCCGGCAGAGCTTCCTGTTGAGCAACTCGAAGAGCGTCGGGTTAAGTCGGCGGCACTGATGCCGCAAGGTGAGTGTGCAAACTCACTTACTCAAATTATTTCATGTCGCCCAGAGTTTGGAGTTTCCTCAAAAGAGGATTCTAATCATCTTCTGATCGGTGATATGAATCATTCTCGACTGGTGCGTTATCTGCCCGATGTCGTGAACGGCCGTTACCAAGGAGCAGTGGTTCATCTTCTTGCGGCAGGGAGTTTAGGAATGGGGAATAATCGACTTGTTTACGCTCCTAACAATAAAAGCCTTTATGTGGGGAAGACTCACCTCAGTTGGCCGGGACGCGAAGGGTTGAAGCAGATTACTTATACTGGGAAGCCCTTTCTTCAAGCAGAGTCTTTAATGCTGACTTCGACAGGTTTTGAGTTCGAATTTAACTCGGAGCTGTCGATTCCAAGTGAAAAATCGGCATACAAAATTCAGTCTTACCGTATCGCCTATCATGCTGAATATGGTTCCAAGAATTTTGATCAAGAAGAGGAACCTTGTGCTGAAGTGTATGCAAGAGGTAAGAAGCTCATCATTGAATTGGATAAGGCTTTGAAGCCTGATCGAGTTTACGATATTCAGTTACCTGCGGAGATTCGTTCGGAGCTAAGCTCTATCTCCTCGACCCGTTTTTGGTATACTGCGCATGAAGTCCATTCGCGGTAAACTGTGCTTATACCATTCTCCCAGTTAAATCGAGGTAATGGATTTGATTTTGGATGATG
>CAZUEC010000053.1:0-1993 GCA_964618865.1 uncultured Roseibacillus sp.
GACTGGTTGAAATTTCCCAATGACAGCGTTGCTTTTCAGTCATTGGTCCCCGCCTTCGTCTAGGCTATGGCGGGTAGGCGACCAATTCCTTCGTTACGCCTTGTTCTTGAACAAATCAATCTCGGCCATTCTACCAGATTGTTCTGTGAGTTGGTATTCTCTGTAAAAAGAGTTTAGAAAAAGAAGGTAAGGTTCATTTCTAATTGGCTGCCATCGAGTTCCCCTTTGATTTCTGCAGGCATGGAAGGAATTTTGGCCTTCTGAATGGCTCGCATGGTAAATCCTTCTTGAATGGCTCCGCCTGCAATTCGCGAGTCGAAGCGAAAGCCAGTGACCTTGCCGGTTTCGTTGACTGAGAAGCTTACGGAGAGAACTCCGGGTAAAATGTGCTGGCGTCGAAGCAGGCATTCTCGTTGCCAAGCTTTTTCGATCTCCTTGTTCACTTGTGCAAAAAAGCGTCCTTTGATGCTGTCTTCGACTTCGAGAGAGCTTTCTCCTCGGCGGCGAATGGTACCGGATAAACGGGTGCGGCTTGCTTCGCGGTCAAAGCCGCCATCAAGTCCTCGATTACCGCTATTGGCACTGGAGGCTTCTTGGGGCTGTGTTTGAGGTTTTGGTTCTGGAATGCTTTCCTCGACGGCGGCAATTTCTTCGGCTTCTTCTTGTGGTTCGGGAGTTTCTTCCTTTTTGGGGACGGGAATGTTTTCTTCTGTTTCTAGGAGATTGACTACTTCGGCTTTTTCGATTTCAGAAGTTTCTTCGCTGATGAGTTCGGTCGGTTCGAGGGGTTCGAGGAGAGGCGTTTCTTCTACTGGTTCTGGGTTATCTTCGGGTTGGGTTTCTGCGATTTCTTCAATTGGGTTGGGTGTTGCTTCGGCAGTGGGTTGCGAGAGGGGAAGAGGTTCGCCTGGTTGACCAGGAGCACCGGCCGTATCGCCGTCTGCAAAATCCGAATTCGTGAGCTCCATGTCTGTTGCGGTTCGAGTTTTGCGTCCATCTTGGGAGGGAACTTCTAGGCCTTCTTCTGCGATTTCGCCATTACTAGCAGCGGCGGTATTTCGCTCTCCAAAATAGCGGTCTGAACTTACTGGTTCTGCAGTTTCTTGTTCAGGGCGAGTGGGAACAAAGTTTTTTGTAGGAGTGGGAGGCTTTGTTTCGATAGGAGCGGGGGGGGATTGAAGGTTTTCAAAGGCCTTTACGATTTCCAGAGGCATCGAGACGTAGGATTCTTCGGGGATGACTTCTTCTACAAATGCACGCGCGTTGGTGGCGAAGAGTTCGGCCAGAATAGCGAGGACCCAGAGCATGGCGAGCAGGGCATGCACTGCGAGCGAGACCAAGAATGCCTTGGCCCAGTCAAAAGTGGTGGTATTGCTTGCTGAATATTGGTTCATCCCCTCGCTCTGAGAGGGTACACTAGGGAGGGATATCCAGCGAGGAAAAGCTTTTCTGAGGTAGAGGCGGCTTAGAGAAAGTGAAGGCCGCTGTCTGTATCGAAGGGATTATCGAAGCGGGAGAGATTAGGGAGAATCGTTTCCATTTCGGAGCTTCCGGCTGGGACGCCAAACCAGTTGGCAAGGACGGCGCAATATTGGTCTACAGAAGTCGTGGGGATCCAGCGACCTCGCGTCCCTTGGGGAACGTCTGTGCTTCCCCCGACAACGAGTTCGGGGAAGGTGCCGTAGAGTTGGCCGCCATTCACTGCTCCACCGATGACAAAGGAGTGAGTTCCCCAGGCGTGGTCGGTGCCTGCGGAGGAGGATTGGGTTCCGTTGGGGGTCCAAGTTCGGTTAAAGTCTGAGGCTTGGAAAGTGGTGATGTTGTCGTAGGCGAAATCTGGATCTGCGTTCGCAATATCTTTCATCACCTGATTAAAGGCGGCGACTGCGTTGTCGACTTCGGTAAGAAGGCTGGCCAAATCGCTGTTGATGTCTTGATGATTATCGAAGCCTCCAAGATCAACGAAAAAGATTTGCCGGGTATTACCGAGGCA
>CAZUEC010000053.1:2093-10000 GCA_964618865.1 uncultured Roseibacillus sp.
GATTATCGAAGCCTCCAAGATCAACGAAAAAGATTTGCCGGGTATTACCGAGGCATTTGCGGCCTGCAATGAGCTGAGCGATCGCGCGCATTTCGTTACCGAGATTGGTGTCGGCATTAAAGGAATTGAAGGTGTTTACGAGATCGAGTCCAAGGTTGTCGACTTCTTGAATTGCTTCGGAAATAATTCCTTCGGCTTCGCGAGCACGGGAGACGACCGTGGCGTATGAATTTTCGATGAGGGTTCCGTGGCTGTAGGCCATAATACGTTCCAAGGCTTTCAGTCTTCGTCCTGCGGAGCTATTGACGATATTTCCATTCTCGTCGAGAGCATTGGAGTAGTTGGTGCCATACCCTGCGAGGGAGACCGCTCCAGTGGAGGTGACGCTGTATTGAGGAACGGCGTTGCTGCCGTTTAGGAATTGATTATTCCCCGCTGCGGTGATCAGCATGGAGGTTGCGCTCTGAGGGTTCCACACATCATTGTAAAGTTCTGCTACGCGTGCGCCCCATCCTGAACTGTAGGGTTGATCGGCGATGGAGGACATCCATTCGGTGACTTGATCTGAGTGGGAGAAGAGTTGAGATGGGAGGGAGGCAGAATTGTATGTCGAAGGGGTAGTGGGCTCTGCAAGAGTTCCTACATTGGTAATAAAAGTCGCTTCGCCTGCGTGATTTACCTTTAAGCTTTCGATAATCAGCGTCGCTTTGCGTTCGTGAGTGAGTAAAAATTATAAAGCCACTTTTTACTTAAAACTTCAAATTGGTGAGGGACAAGATGGTATTTGAAATGAGCTTTGGGGTGTTTTCTTTTTTAAGGGCAGATAAAGAGCGTTCGCGAGGGAGGGTTTTTCGTTTTTTAGGAGGTGGTTATCATTGTTTAAAATGATGTCAGAATTGTTTGCTTCGATTTTTATGCTGGAATGAATTTGGCTACTCTGCGGGTGGTGAGAGAAACAAATTTTCTAACTTTGAAAAGTGGGAAGAAGCTTTGCTACGGTGATTATGGTAATCCTGAAGGGCAGCCGTTGATGTATTTCCATGGTTGGCCGTCTTCGCGATTACAGGGGTTTGTGCTGCATGAGCTTTGTGTGCAAAAGGGGATTCGTTTGATTGCACCTGATCGACCTGGGGTGGGGAAGTCGGACTGGCAGGAGGCGCGGACTTTGATGGATTGGCCGTCGGTGGTTCAGGAGTTAGCGGAACATTTGAGTTGGGATGCTTTTTCTGTGATGGGGGTTTCGGGTGGTGGTCCTTATGCGGTCGCGACTGCTGCCGCGCTGCCGGAAATGGTGACGCAAGCTGCTGTTGTTTGTGGAGCTCCGCCTTTGGCTCGTTTTTCGGATCGTTCGGAGATGATGTGGCCTTATCGGGTGTTGCTGCGGATTCGACCTTTTGCACCGTTTTTGATTCCGGGTATTTTGAAGATGTCTCATTGGATTTCGCAATATCCACCTGATGAGCCACCGATGTCTTGGGTGATGAAATGGACTGCGGATGCGGATCGAGAGGCTTTGGGAGAAAGTGATTTTGAGTTGATCACGCGGAGTTTTCGCGAGGGGATATCGGCAGGAACGCGAGGGGTGCAGGCCGATGGGGATATTTATACTTCGAGGTGGGGGTTAGATTTTGAGAAGATTAAAGTGCCGATTAGTTTTTGGCATGGAGAGGAGGATAAGAATATTCCGTTTTCGATGGTAAAAGAGTATGCCTCTTGGATTCCGACTGCAGAGATGCACTCCTTTCCCGGAGAGGGTCATTACTCGATTATCGCACGCTCGCCGAAACTGGTTCTGGATAGTTTAGTGGGCGGGGTTGCGAGTGTGGATCAAAAGAGAGTCTGAACTTGAGGATTATCGAGAAAGGGTACGATGAGGGGGCGGAGTGTCGCTTGTTTGGAGAAAGTAAAAAGCCTCGCGATGAAGCGAGGCTTTTGAAGATGAGAATGTGGTGAAGTGAGGGCCGAACAAAGGTCAGTTCTATGTTCGAGCGGTCTAGCCTTTACCGGGCATGACTTGGGCTTCGAGCTGAGCATCGATGACTTCAGCGCGTAAGTTGGTGCCGCGTTTCTTGGCCCACCATGCAACCACGGGAGTGGCTACGAAGATGGAGGAGTAGGTTCCAACAACCACTCCGATCATCATAGCTAAGGCAAAGTCCCGCATTGCAGCTCCTCCAAAGATGAAGAGGACGAGGACTGCGACGAAGGTGGTGACTGAGGTGAGAATGGTGCGAGAAAGAGTGGCGTTGATGGCTTCGTTCATGATGTCTCGGATGTCTCCGCTGCGGATTTGAAGCTGTTCGCGAATCCGGTCGAAGACGACGATGGTGTCGTTGATGGAGTAACCTGCGATGGTGAGAATGGCTCCAACATGAATGAGAGAAAACTCGACTCCAAAGAGCATGAGGATTCCTAGGCAGATGACGACGTCGTGGGCGAGAGCGACAAAGGCTCCGATGGCAAAGGAGAATTCGAAACGAACAGTGACGTAGAGAACAATTCCAATGAGTCCGATGCCGAGGGCGATGAGGGAGTTCTTGAGGAAGTCACCTCCGAGGGAAGAAGAGACGTTTTCGGTTGAGGTTTCGATATCGGCGAGTTGAGGAAATTCGCTGCGGAGTTGTTCAATTACTTTGGTGACATCGGTTTTGCCTGACTCGTCGCTTTTGTTCGAGGTGCGAACGACTAAGGAGAAGCCGGAGGCTGATTGTTCTTCTTGGACTTGGGCTGCTTTGACGAGGTCGTCAATTTTGGCGATGGAGGCCTGCACTTCTGGCACAGGGATTTCTTGGTCTCCGAGTTCAAAGCGAGTGAGTGATCCGCCAAGGAAGTCGATTCCGAGAGATTTCTCCTGTTTGATGCCTCCCATGAGAAGAGCGCCGATGATGAGGACACTCGAAATGAGGAAGGCGAGTTTGCCTTTGGAGAGAAAATCAATGGTTCGATTTGGGAGGAGATTCATGAAGCTCAACTTCTTGATGGCTCCCGCGTCTTGGAACCACCAGAAGATGACCCGGGTTACGATGAGGGCTGCGAGCATGGAGGCGATGATGCCGATGGTGAGGGTGATGGCGAAGCCTTTGACGGTTCCTGAGGCTCGCCAGAAGAGAATAAGGGCGGTGATTAAGGTGGTGATGTTGGCATCGAAAATGGCTGAAAAGGCTTTGTCGTAGGCCGATTTGATGGCAGCTCCTACGGATTTACCGGCGGCGAGTTCTTCTCGGAGTCGTTCGAAGATGAGGACGTTGGCGTCAACGGAAACCCCAATCGTTAAAATGATGCCGGCGATCCCAGGGAGGGTGAAGGTGAATCCGAACATGGCCATAGAGCCAAAGAGGATGAAAATATTCACGCTGAGTCCTAGGAGGGCCACGATTCCGGCAAAGCGGTAGTATAGGGTTACAAAGATCAAGGTGAGGGCGAGTCCTGCGATACCAGCATAGATTCCTTGTTTGATGGTTGCTTCTCCGAGTCGGGCGGAGACTTGTCTTTGTTCTTCGACGATGAGTGGGTTCTCGAGCGGGTTCATCAATTGTTGGGCAAGGCGTTCCACTTCCGAGGAGCCTCCAGAAATGCCGGTGATGATGAATTGTTTCCCGAGGTTTTTGCTTTGAAAGCCGGGAGCACTAAGGACTTTGCCATCCAAAACGTGTGCCATTCGATCTCGGCCGGGTTGCACGTCGGCGGTGTATTTACGCATGGCGTCCCCGCCTTTGTTGGTGAGGATGATGTTCATGACGCCGGGACGAGAAAAATCAGGGAAGGCTTCTTTAATTTGAGAGCCTTTGACTTCTACGCGTCGTTTTACGAGAATGGGTTCAGTGAGGGCTACGCCATTTTCATCAAGTTCGGGTTTTCCGTCTTCGTCTCTAACAGGCTCTTCTAAAAGCTCGTATCCAGGAGGACGGGTTTGAGTGCCGAGTTTAACTTGGGGGGCTAAGAATGCGTTTTGAGGATGAACTGCACGGAAGTTGAGAACGGCTTGTTTTTGTAATTCTTCTCGAATTTCGTTGGCTTCTTCTTCAGTGGTGCCGGGCATTTCAATGGCAATCCGGTCGTCTCCCTGAGCCTGAATGGTAAGGTCTTTTGTCTCATCAGGATTGAGGCGTTTGGAGATGACGTTGATAGCGGTTTGCTGATCTTCGGGTCTTACGGCGACGGGTTCTCCGGTGATTTCGTCTTTCTTCGGATCGATGCGAAGGGTAAAGGCGGAGCCACCAGCCAAGTCGATTCCAGACTTGAGGCCTTCGCTCCTAATTGCCAAGCCACAAAGGATGCTCACAATGATGGTGGCGACCGTTCCGATATTACGCTTGCTCTTGTCTTTCTCGGCCGCGAAGTAGGCGAAGAGTAGGCCTAAAATGAGAAGGCCAACAAAGAAGATGATGTAAGGATTCATGGGTGTTGCTTAATTTTAAAGTGGCAGGAGCCGTTTCGTTGAGAGGCGGAAGCTTATTTCTTGTCGCTCTTCTCTTCTTTTGAAGAGTTCGTTTTTTCGGACTTTAGTTTGTTGACGGTCGCAATCGATGCTTTGTCGAAGGTGAGAAAGACGTTTTCTCCTCCTGGTTTGATGGTGACGGTCTTTTCAGAAATTTGGTGGACTGTGCCATGAAGGCCACCAGTGGTGACTACTTTGTCCCCTTTTTCCATAGAACTAATGCGAGTTTCGAGTTCTTTGCGTTGTTTTTGTTGAGGACGAATTAAAAGAAGCCAAAACATGACTACCATCAGGATGATGGGGACAAAATTAGCTGCAAGAGGGTTTCCGCCGCCGGATGCTTGGGCGAGGAGAGCGAGGATTGGTAAGGAGGCGAAAGTGACGATCATTTTGCGTTGGCAGTATAGCGGGCGGTAAAGTCCTGACGGAAAGCGGGATAATCCCCCGTCAGAATGGCTTTTCGCGCGTCGCGAGTAAGGCGAAGGTAGAAATCAAGATTATGGAACGAAAGCAATCTTAAAGCGAGCATTTCGCCTGCTTTAAAGAGATGGCGGAGATAGGCTCGGGAGAATCCGGCGAGGTGAGGATGGCAATCGGGAGTGAGAGGGCGAGGGTCGTCTGCGAATTGTCGGTTCTTAATGTGAATGGGGCCATCAGCGGTAAAAGCAAGGCCGTGGCGGGCGGATCGGGTAGGATGAACGCAGTCGAACATGTCTACTCCACGGGCGATCATCTCTAAAATCTGAGTTGGGGTGCCTAAACCCATGGCGTAGCGGGGTTTATCTGGCGGTAGAAAGGGTTCGGCATGATCGATGGCGGCGAACATTTCTTTTTCAGGTTCGCCTACGGAGACTCCGCCAATGGCGTATCCGTCGAAATTAAGGTTTACGAGGTCTTTTGCAGAGCGTTCTCGTAAATCGGGATAAACGGAACCTTGGACAATCCCAAAGTGTTGCTGGTCGGGTTTGCCGTGCTCTTCAGTCCATTGTAGACAACGTTGAGCCCAGCGAGTGGTCAGTGCGGTTGATTCTTCGGCATAGCTGCGTTCACAGGGGTAGGGAGGGCATTCGTCGAAGAGCATTGCGATATCGGACCCGAGGATGGATTGGATTTCCATGGAGGTCTCTGGAGTCAATTCGAGCTTGGAGCCGTCGAGATGAGATTGGAAGGTGACTCCTTTTTCCGAGATTTTGCGTAATTTGGCGAGAGACCAGACCTGAAATCCGCCTGAATCAGTCAAAAGTGCGTTCGGCCAGTCTGCAAAACGGTGAAGGCCTCCTAGTTTTTCGATAATCTCGGTTCCGGGCCTTAGCCAGAGGTGGTAGGTGTTACCGAGAATGATTTTAGCTCCAATTTCGTCTTTTAACTCTTTGGGGTGGAGTGTTTTAACGGTTCCCTGAGTGCCAACGGGCATGAAGACGGGAGTCTCTATTTCTGCGTGAGCGGTAGTCAAGGTTCCGGCTCGGGCTTTGGATTCGGAGTCTGTGGCGGCAAGACGGAACATTGAACGAGCTGGGAGCCTTATTTGCAGGAGGGCAATAGTCCAGTTGAAAGAGTGATCGTAAGAAGGGGGGAGAGCGTGAAAAATCGGTTGGGGGGGCTTTGTTTTTTGATGTCAGTATTCGGTATCTAGGACGAATGAGAGGGACGAGAAGTGGAGTTTTTAAATTAGGAAAGCTTAATATTTTTGTTCGTCATTTACGATTCTTTGCCTTCTCCAACGTCGTCAGTTTATTCACACTTGTCTTCATGATGAAGAGGCTGTTTCCCCTGCTTGCCAGCATTCAGATTGCTCTTGGACAAAGTACCGCGATTACTTGTTTCGAGCATGAGCATGAAGAGGGGCAACCTATCTTCGATCACATTGGGATCGTGCCGGTAGAAGATCTTCAGAAAGCGAATGCGGAAATTATTCGTCTAAAGGGTGAGCTTGAATTGATTCAGGTGCAGCCGAAAACTAATAAATTAAAAGACAAAAATCAAGAAAAGCCAGAGATGGTGGATCGGATTAATGAGATGGAAAAGGAGCGAGCCGTAACTACGGAGCGTCTTAAAAAGTCTTTAGCTGTACTCCAGCTTGATTTTGATAAACAGCAAGAAGCATGGGAGAAGTCGGTCGCAGATTGGCAGGTTCAGGTGCAAAAATCTTTTCGTCAGGCTCAGATTAAGAGCGCTCAGGAATCGGTTGCTAATACATCCCGGCTTGCAAAAGAGTGGCAGGCCGAACGTGCTGAGCTTCAGAATTTGTTGATAGAGTCTGAGCAATTGCGTGTTCAGGAGGCAGCTGCTTGGGAAGAGGCGGTAGCTACTTGGCAGCAAAAAACAGAAGAAGCGATGCGCTCTGCTAATATCGAAGAGGCTAAGAGTGCGGTGGCTAATACTGCGCGGCTGGCAGCCGATTGGCAAAGAGAGCGTAATCAGCTTGAGATTCTAGTAAAAGAGATGAGCGCTCAGATGGTTCAGTTAGAGGCTGAGTTAGGGCTGAAAGGTTTCGAGGAAGGGCAAGAAGAGATCTTGCGCTTGGGATTGAAGAAAAAATCGAAAGCGTTAGAAGATATTAGCACAGATGCTTCGATGTTGGCCGCAGCTTGGCGTGGAGAGCGAGAGACCGCCCGGCGTGAGCTTGAAGCGATGAGGGCTCTTTACAAATCTACTGCACGTGATGTGAAAACAGGTGATCAACGAGTGAAGCAGTTAGAGACTACATTAACGAAGAAGAATAATGCTCTTATCGGGTTAGCAGAGGAAGCAGAACAACTTACTAAGAGTTGGAATCATCAACGCGGTGGTTTGCAGAAAAAGTTGCTGGAGCTAGAGCAACAGCTTGCCGTTTCTCAAAAGAAGGTTGGTTCTTCAAAAGATGAGAAAAAGTTAGCACTCGTCGCTGACTTGGAGAAAAAGTTGGTTCTCTCTAAAGAGCGTGAAGGAGAGTTGAGGAGTGGCCTCGCAGTCCTGAGAGGGGAAGTTGGAAAACTGAAAAAAGGCATGCTCTCATTTCAAGAGCAACGAGCAGGAAATGAAGAGAAACTGGCAAGCTTGCGTGCTGAACTCAAGCAGGTGAAGAATGACTATGCTCTTTGTCAGCAAGAACTAGAAGGGGTCAGAAAGAAGCTTAAGATGAGCAACCAGGAAGTGGTGGCTCTTAAGTCGAAAGCAACGGAGTTAAATGAGCAGCTGGCTCAGAGTCACCTTGAATTGAAAACGGTTCGTCGAGAGGCAGAAGCTAATGAGAAGGCAAGGTTAGATGCCGAGGCGAATCATCAAAAAGTGCAAGTCTTGGAAAATAATTTAGGTCAATTAGCAGCGACTCACCAAGTGCTGGAAGGAACGTTGTTGGCTACGCTGGGTGATTTTGAAAAACTTCAAAAATCTTATCTTAAGTTGCAGGCTAAGGCAGTTGGAGGAGGAAGGTCTTTGGAGGTGGCGATGGCTGCAAAAGCAGAGGCGGAGAAAGAGCTCCAAGCATTGC
>CAZUEC010000054.1:0-9827 GCA_964618865.1 uncultured Roseibacillus sp.
CCGGCTGCTACATCGGAGACAGAGAACGAGCAAGTTGAGGCTGCAGAGGAGCCTGCGACCGATTCTACGGAGAGCGAGTAGGCTTTGATGATGGCAGGGCAAGACCAGGAGCCGGATTTGCCGGTCTGGCAACGGGAGCATATTTTTCCTGAAAAGCCCAAAGATGCTCCTTATGGAGTGCTCTTAAAAAAGGATCAGGCACGTGCTTTTACGCAGTTTTCGGAATTGGAGGCTCACATTGCGCAGTGGAAGGAATCGGCTGGTCTTATTTGGACTCCGGAGAATGCTCGTTGCTTTCCGCCAGAGGAAGACGCTCGTTTGTTAGGAATTCTTCGTAAACGTAAGAGTGCGATTGCGGATGATGAGTGGAGTCGTTCTCGCTACCGGGCTTTTGTTCTCTTTTTGCCAATGGTGTATTTTTTCTGGAAGGGGTTATATGAGGGGCAAATTTTACGTTCTCAAGAGTTGGGGCTATTTGGTGTTTTGTGGCTTATGTTTGCGGGTATCCCTGCCTATGAAGCTTGGAAGCGTAGGAGGAAGGCTTCTCGTTTGGAGCTCAAAAACTTGAGTAATGAGGCGGAAGAGGTGCGGTTTGAGATTTGGTTACGACGGCAGCCTATTCCTCTTACGAAGGTATTACTGGGGGCGATATTTGGAGTTTATTTAGTGCAAGTCTGGAAGGGGTTTCCGGAGAGCGGGAGCTGGCTGTCTTCGATTTGGTTTCCTCAGTCAGAAAATATGAAGTTTCCAGTAGCAGGTTTATTGGAGGCGGGGTTGGTTAAGAATCAAGATGGGATCGGTTACTTTCAGGGAGAATGGTGGCGTCTTCTTACTGCTCCGATGTTACATGGGCAGTTGATTCATATCGTGATGAATGGTTTGGGGTTGCTCTATTTGGGACGTAGAACTGAGGTGATGGCGAGTTGGCCTCATCTTGCTTTGGTTTTTTTGATTTCGATGTTGGGAGGGGGAATTGCTTCCGCTCACGGTCTGCCAGGAAAAGCATCGGTTGGGGCTTCGGGGGGGATTATGGGGCTGTTAGGGTTTTTGTTAGTTTTTGAATTTTTGCATGGAAAGCTCGTTCCGCAACGTGCGACGCGACGGCTTTGTGCTGCTCTTCTCTTTACCTTTGTGGTGGGCTTTGTGGGGTATAATTTCGTTGATAATTGGGCGCATGGTGGTGGTTTGGTTGCGGGTATGATTTATGGCGTCATCGTTTTTCCTAAGTCCAGTTCTCCGCATCGACCGAAGGCGAATCGATTGGATCAAGTCGCGGGGTTCGCTTCGGGATTTGTGATTGTTGCTTCGGCTCTTTTTGCGGGTTTCTGCATGAAAGGAGGGTGAATTTGGTGAAATTTCGTTGTTTTTTGGGGGTGAATTTATCAAACAGTTGATTCAAACGGTTGTTTGACTCTCTTGGTTTTTGGTTTAGGGTCGGGCTGTGAATACTGCGGTCACTGAGCCTCAAGGTCGTCTTCTTGATTCGGCGGAGGTTCTTTTTGCGGAGAGGGGCTTTGAGGCGGTTTCGCTGCGGGAGATTACGGCTCATGCGGGAGCTAATGTGGCGGCGGTTAATTATCACTTTGGAGGGAAAGAGAATCTCATCAATGCGGTGATGGGGCGCCATGCGATGCCAATTAATACGGAGCGTATTGCGCGGTTGGATGTGCTTTTGGCTGGGGACGAGCCTCCAACAGTGCGGGAGGTTGTTGATGCTTTTTTGCGACCAATGATGGATCGTATTTTGGAAAAAGAGAGTCGGCAGCAACTTTTTGCGAAGTTTATGGCTCGCATGTTAGGTGAGGGAGCTTGTGGTTTGCCGGAGGAGGTGTTGCCGCAATTTCAGGAAATGGCGCGCAAGGTGGTGGCGGGTTTTCAAGCGGCGGTACCTGAGTTGAGCGAACAGCAAGCTTACTTTCGGCTTAAATTTTGTTTTGGTGTGATGGCTGATGCGATGATGCGAGATGAGGTGTTCGAGCAGATTTCTGAGGGTCGGTGTAGTGCGGGATGGGGTTGGGATCAGGTTTTTGAAGAGGTTCTTGATTTTTGTGAAGGAGGGATTCAACGATGAAATGGGGAGGTTTGTTTTCAGGAATGATGGCGTTATTTACTACTTTCCTAGTGATGGGATGTGGGAAAGGAACGGTGCCCGATTCGCAGTTGAAGGCGGTTTCTGATCGGGTTCCGTTGGCTTGGTCGGCAAGTCGAGCTGGGCGCTCTGGAGTCGATGAACAATGGGTGAGCCGGTTTGGAGATCGTCAATTGAGTGCGTTGGTGAGCGAGGCTGTTGCTAATAATCCGAGTATGGCTTCGGCTCGCGAACGGGTGAATCAGGCGGTGATTTTGGCTAAGGCGGCCCGGGCGCCGGCGCTGCCACAGGTCAATGCGGGGCTTACGGGAAGTCGAACGCAGCAGGTTTTTGTCGGTTTACCAATTCCAGGAACTTCGGGGGTTCTGGATTCATTTGCGACTACTTTTGGTGCTTCGTTAAATGTGAGTTGGGAACCGGATATTTGGGGGCGGATTGCGGCGAGTCAGTCGGCGGAGTTGGCTCGATTGGGGGCTGAGACAAATTCTTTTCGAGCGGCTCAGGCTAGCTTGGCGGGGCAGGTGGTGAGGGCTTGGCTTGCTTTGGGAGAAGCCAATGAGCAGTTGGCTTTGACTTATGAGTCGTTGGCGATTCGGAAACAAACGGAAGAGGCGATTGAGGAGCGTTTTGCGCAATCGATGGGAGATGAAGGGGGGACTGCGGCTCAGTTGCGTCTTGCTCGGACGGATACTGCCAATGCAGAAGGGACGATTGAGCGATGGAAGGCGGAGGTTGAACGAGCTCAGCGGCAGTTGGAATTATTGGTTGGACGCTATCCGGTGGGGCGAGTTGGCGAAGGGATGACTTTACCTGACTTGCCTCCTAAGCCGCCGAAGGGGTTGCCCAGTGAGCTTTTGCAAAGGCGTCCAGATGTGTTGGAGGCTGAGCGTCGCTTTGCGGCTGCGATTAAGGATGCGCGAGTGGCTCACTTGGCTCGATTTCCAAGCTTTTCTTTGACGAGCAGTGCAGGTCGAACTTCGGATACTTTTAGTGATTTGTTAGATAGTGATTTTGGAGTTTGGTCTTTGGGAGGAAATCTTGCGACTCCAATTCTCAATGGAGGTCAGCTTAAGGCGAACTTTCAAAGGGCGAGTAGTATTGAGCGAGGTGCTTTGGCTGATTTACAGCGCCAAGTGTTGGATGCTTTTGGAGAAGTGGAGCAAGCTTTAATCGCGGATCATTATTTTGATCAACAGGTGGCGGCGGCTCAACGGGCTTTAAAGGAGAGTGAGGAGGCGGATCGTGCTTCGGCCCGAGATTATGCTGAGGGAGTGGATACTATTTTGACTTTATTGCAGGCTCGAACTCAACGCACGCAGATCGCGAGTCAAGTGATTACCCTTCGCCGCCAGCGTTTGCAGAATCGAGTCGATTTGCATTTAGCGCTAGGAGGAGATTTTCAAATACGCGGAAAATAGAAAAAAGAAGAAGCGAATGAACGACAAGGAAAATTCTGAAACGATGTCTCTAGAGGAGTTAGAGAAAGGGCGCCAGTTGGCTTTGCGGGCGGTCATGAGTTTCGTGGCAGTGATTGCTATTCTGGGAATCACTGCTTTAGCTGTTTGGTTTTTAGTTTTAAGTAAGCCAAAGGCATTGAAGAAGGCTGCGACGATATCGCTTGCTCGGACGGTGGAGGTGGCAGTGGTGAAGAAGGCGGAAGGGGGAGTGCGATTTTTTGCAGAGGGGATTGTGGAGAGTCAGCGGGTGGTTGATTTAACTGCGGAAGTTAGCGGTCGTTTAATTGAAGTGAATGCCAATTTGGTTCCAGGAGGGAAAGTGCGTAAAGATGAGGCTTTAGTTAGAATTGATCCGGCGGATTTTGATGCCGCACTCGAACAGGCTAAGGCGGGTTATGAACGTGCCCTCATGGCTGTTGCTAATGCGGAGTTGTTGATTCAACAAGAAAAGGCGAGACGTGCCCAGGCGTTGCGAGATTGGGCGAAGTTGGGAGGTGGTGAGCCGAGTGATTTGTTAGCGCGGGTTCCGCAAATTGCGAGTGCAGAGGCTCAGTTAAGGAGTGCGAAGGCGGAGGTGGAAAGTTGTTCGACGGAGGTTGAACAGGCGCAACGTAATCTGGCACGTACAGTGGTGCGAGCGCCTTTCGATGGGGTGGTGAGAGAGGAAGCGGTTGAGGTCGGGGCGGTCTTGTCGCCAGGAACGCGATTGGCGACTTTGTTTTCGGAGCGAAGTCTCGAGGTGGAGCTTCCGATTAAGTTAGAGGATTATGCGTTGTTGCAGCGTGATGAAGCTGGCAAGGTGAAAGGGGAGGTGGTTTTGCGCGGTCAGTTGGGTGTTCAGGAGCTCACGTGGTCGGGAAAGGTGGTGAGGACTACAGGGGAGGTTGAGAGAAGTGCTTTGACGGCAGGAGTGGTGGTGGCGGTGGAAGCTGCTGTCGATCGGAAGCAGTTGCCATTGCCTCCTCCGGGTTTGTTTGTGAAGGCGGAGCTGGAAGGGCAATCGTTGGAAGGTAGTTTAGTGGTGCCTCGAGAGGCGGTTCGGGAAGGAGATCGAGTTGCGGTGGTGACTAAAAAGGGAACGATTGTTTTCCGAGAACTCACTGTGATTCGCTCGATGAAAACGGAGGTTTTGGTGAGTGAAGGCGTTGCAGCGGGTGAACGAGTGGTGTTGACGCGGCTTTCGGGAGTGACTGAGGGAATGGAAGTGGAAGTGGAAGAATTGACCGAAGAGGAGGGGCTGTGATGGAAGGAGCAGTTCGTTGGTTTACGCGTAATCATGTGGCGGGTAATTTTTTAATGCTGGCCATTTTGTTGGCGGGTTTTACGACGTGGTTCAAGGTGCGGAAGGAAATTTTTCCGGATACTGCCTTTGATGCTCTGACTGTTTCGCTTCCTTATCCCAATGCGACTCCTGAAGAGGTGGAGAGAGGGGTGGTGGTGCCGGTGGAGGAGGCGGTGGCGGATGTTTTGGGGATTAAGAAAATGAGCTCAACCTCTCAACAGAACGGAGGCTTGGTGACCATTGAAGTTGAGAATGGGTATCGCGTGCGGGATGTGATGGATGATGTCAAAACACGAGTCGATGCGATTGCGAATTTTCCTGAGGAAGCAGAGGAAGTCATTTTGGAAGAGATCGTGATCACGTCGCCGGTGATGGCCATCACTTTGGTTGCTGATGGTGCGGATGAGGCCACTCTTCGTGGGATGGCGGAGACGATGAAGGATGAGTTGTTAGCATTCGAATCCAAGAAGAAGCCTTCTTTGATGGAGTTTGTGGGGAATGCCCTAGCAGGGAAGCCTCGCATTACGAAGGTTTCGATTGCGGGGACTCGACCGTATGAAATTTCACTCGAGGTGAGTGAAGATCGTTTGAGTGAGTTGGGGCTGACTCTTGCGCAGGCTGCTGAAGCGGTTCGACGGTATTCGGTGGACCTTCCCGCAGGTTCGATTCGTACTGGGGGAGGAGAGCTTATTGTGCGGACGGTGGGTAAGAAGTTTCGGGCGGCTGATTTTGGGGAGGTTCCTCTACAGACTCTTGCTGATGGTTCGGTGGTAAGGTTGGGGCAGGTGGCGGACTTGCGGGATGGTTTCGAGGATGTGGATCTCAGTGTGAAGTATGATGAGGAAAAGGCGGTGGTGGTGAACATCTTTCGAGTTGGGGAGCAGGATACGACAAGACTGGCGAAATTGGTCGAAGAGTACGTGGAGCGTAAGAACGAACAGGCTTTGGATGGAGTGGCTTTGGGGATTTGGAATGATCAAAGTGAGTTGCTGAAGGGGCGTATTGATCTCCTTTCGCGTAATGCTCTCACTGGTCTTCTTTATGTGTTGATCGTGTTGGCTTTGTTTCTCCGACCTTCATTAGCCTTTTTGGTGGCTTTGGGGATTCCCGTTTCTTTTGCGGGAGGGATGTGGTTGATGCCGGTGACGGATATTTCCATTAACATGATTTCTCTTTTTGCCTTTATCTTGGTGTTAGGAATTGTGGTTGATGATGCCATTGTGACTGGCGAAAATGTGTATGCTCGTATTCAGAAAGGAGAGCACCCTTCTTTGGCGGCTTGGAAGGGGACTCATGAGGTTGGGACGGTGGTGATTTTTGGTGTTTTGACTACGGTGGTGGCTTTTACTCCGATGTTGGGGTTGAGTGGAGTGAGTGGAAAAATTTGGCCAAATATTCCTTTGGTTGTGATTCCGACTCTTTTGTTTTCACTCTTGCAGTCTAAGTTTGTTCTTCCTGCTCACTTGGCTTTGTTAGGACCTACTAAATCGAAAGAAGAGCGTAGTCAGCTGAGGTGGAAGAAGTATGCGCTCTGGAATCCTTTGAAGTATATTTTCTTTGTAGTGGAAGGTTTGTTCTGGATTCAGCATCAGATTGCAACGGGACTTCTCGTGTTTGTAAAAAAAGTCTATCAACCGACTCTTAGTTTTGGGCTTCGTTGGCGATATCCGATGATTGCTGTTTTTTTTGCGATCTTTGTGATCAGTTTGGCGGTGGTTGGAACGGGGCGGATTAAGTTCAAGTTTTTTCCCGAAGTTGAAGGTGATGTTCTCAGTGCGAAATTGGAGTTGGCACAGGGCGTTCCTTTTGATGAGACCGAAAAGGTGGTTGCACGTGTGGAGGCTGCGGCTCAGGAGTTAGGGAGACGATTTGAGGGGGAGAGTGGTGTTTCGGTAGTGCGACATGTTTTAGCCAGTAGTGGAACTCAGCCTTTTATTAGTGGTTTTCAGCCTGATGGTCCTCCTAAAGCAACCCATATTGGAGAGGTGACGATTGAGTTGTTGCCGTCGGCTCAGCGAGAGGTGGGGAGTGATGAGTTGGTCAATGAGTGGCGTAAGTTGACGGGAAGTATTCCTGGAGTAGTAGAGCTTTCCTTCAAAGCGGAGACTGCTGCTGGGGGGAATGCGATTGATCTGAGTCTCACTGGACTTGATTTGGAAGAGTTGGAGGCTGCGACTCGTTTTGCAAAAGAGAAGTTGGGAGATTACAGTGGGGTCATTGATATCACGGATAGTAGTCGGGTTGGGAAAGATGAAATTCAGATCATAAGGCTCACCCGGGCGGGGGAAACTTTAGGTTTTACTTTGGGAGGGGTTGGGAGCCAAGTTCGCGATGCTTTTTTTGGGAATGAGGCGCAACGGCTGCAAAGAGGTCGCGATGAAGTGAAAGTGATGGTTCGTCTTCCAGAGAAAGATCGTCGAACGATTGAGACGATTGAGAAGTTAGAGTTGGTGAGTCCTGCGGGGCAACGAGTGGCGTTGCGAGAGGTTGCGGAGTATCGTTTTGGCAATGGACCTGCGGTGATTAATCGTACGGATCGTAAGCGTTCGATTAAGATTACAGCCGATGTCGATGCGAGTGCGAATGCGAATGAGGTGGTGGCGGGCTACACGGAAGAGGTTCTCGAGCAGATTGATAGTCTCTATCCGAGTGTGCAATGGGGTTTCGAGGGAGAACAAGAGGACCAAGCCAATTCTATTCGGGAGATTGGAATCGGGTTCTTGGGGGCTTTGATTATTATGTATGTTCTGATTGCGATTCCACTGAAGAGTTACTTTCAGCCTCTCATTATTTTGAGTGCGATTCCTTTCGGTTTGATTGGTGGCATCTGGGGTCATGCGGCACTTGGAATGAATCTGTCTATTATGTCGATGGTTGGATTCGTGGCTCTGGCAGGAGTGGTGGTGAATGATTCTTTGGTCATGGTGGACTTTGTGAATCGCCATCGTGAGGAATTAGGATCGGCGCGCGAGGCTGCCTTGCAGGCTGGGGGACGTCGCTTTCGAGCGATTTTACTGACTTCGTTAACGACTTTTGCAGGTTTGCTTCCGATGTTGTTTGAGCAGGATATGCAAGCGAGATTTTTGATTCCGATGGCGGTTTCGCTAGGATTTGGAATCATATTTGCGACGACCATTACTTTGTTCCTCGTTCCAGGGGTTTATGTGGTGTTGGATGATGTGTTGCGGGTCTTTGAACGGATAGGTAAAAAGTTAAGATAATCATTCTTTTTAGGTTTATTTTTATGGAGGTAAAAAGTGACCTTTCACATTCGTTTTCAGTCTAATATACCCGTTACACTTATGATTACAAAACAAGGAATTGCGGGTTTGGCTTTGGTTGCCATGTCGTCTGGTTTCGCACAGGGCGGTGAATTCTCATCTGGGAACTTTCTAGATGGCATTGGAGGCCTTTTTGGAGGAGGGGCGGGAGATGATAGCGGTGCGGCTGCTGGAGGAGGAGGGGCTAGTTTACTTGGAGGGAGCGGTTGGGATGTGACTGGAGCGGCTGGACTTTCGCTTGCACAAGGAAATGCAGATTCGATTGCTTATTCAGTGCAGGGTTTGGCGACCTATAAAGGGGATGTTTGGGAAGGGCTTGTTGGCGCAGACTATTTCTTTGCTGAGAATGAAGGTGTCACGGCGACGGAATCTTTGCGTGTTTTTGGACAGGCTCAGCGTTTGTTGACGGACCGCCTATACTTGGGATTAGCTGCGAGCTACCTGCAAGATGATGTTGCGGGGATCGAATTTCGGGCTGATGTGGCTGCGATCATCGGTTATCACGTGATTAAGAATGATCGGACGACTTTATCTTTTGAGGTGGGACCAGGTTACACTTGGGAAGATCAGGGGCTAACTGATAATTTTGCTTCTTTGCGTTTTGCGGAGCGTTTTGAACATCAATTAAGCAAGCGTTCTAAAATTTGGCAAAGTGCGATTTTTACACCTGAAATCAGTGACTTTGAGAATTTCAACTTAATTGTGGAAGCAGGTCTAGACGTTGCCTTGTCCAAGCATTGGGCTTTACGAACTGGGGTGCGTTATATTTTTGATAATACTCCTGCGGAGGGGTTGGATGGTAATGATGTGACCTTAACTGCTGGATTAGCTTATTCTTTAGGTGGATTCCCTGAACCGGAAGCGGCAGGACGAGCGACTTTGAAGGCTGCTCGGGAAGAGCCTGCGGCAGCGGCTTTAGGTTGGACGACCACTGCGGCGCTTGGAGTCTCTCTAGCGCAAGGAAACTCGGAGAGTGTGCTGACTAACATTGCTTATGATACGGCTTATCGAACTGCGACTGATGAGTTTTACTTGAGTGGTTCTTATAGCTTTGGTGAAGTGAATGGTGAGACGTCGGTGGATGCTCTACGGGCTGGAACACGTTATAATCGCCTTTTAACTGACCGTTTCTATGTGGGTGGTGGAGTTGATTATTTACGTGATGATATTGCGGACTTGGCTTATCGATTCACTGGGACGGCATATTTGGGCTATTATGCGATTAAGTCCGATAAGGTTTCTCTTGCTTTCGAAGGAGGTCCTGGGGTGGTGATTGAAGAATCAGGAGGGTTAACCGACGAGTATTTTTCTTTGCGCGCAGCTGAGCGATTTAGCTGGGTTCTGGGGCCTCGTACGACTTTGAAGCAGAATGCGGTGGTTGATTTTGATCCGAGTGATTCGGAGAATTGGATTCTGACTGCGACTGGTTTCTTGGATACTGATATTACGGATGATCTCACTTGGCGTCTGGCTGTTACCTATGTGATCGATAATCAGCCTGCGGCTGGTTTGGAAGAAGAGGATCTGACTTTGACGAGCGGAATTGCGGTTCAGTTCTAAAAAGGTTTGCGAGCTTAAAAAAAACGGCTCTTCCCAAGGGAGGAGCCGTTTTTCGTTAGAGAGATTCGAAGATTAACCTTTTTTGTCGAAATGTTGTTCTTTGATCTTCGATGAGAAATGGCGAAAGGGTTGTTCCTGAGTCATGGGTCCTCCGCCTT
>CAZUEC010000055.1:0-9736 GCA_964618865.1 uncultured Roseibacillus sp.
TCAGAAAGGAATGCGGAGAAGTGAGTTTCTGTTTGTTCGAAGTAGGCTGGGGAGAAGCACCAGAAGTTCATGGAAACGATGTCCTGTTCGTTGACTTTGCGTTCGTTGTTATCGAGGCCGGTGCCGGCGATGGTGCCGCAGTCTTTGCGGGAAATATCAATGACTTCTTCTACGTTGGTGAGGAGCTTTTCTGTATTCAGGGTGCAGATGCCACGATTGACTCCACCGTGTTCGGAGAGGGTGTTGATAAGATAGTATCCTACGATGGCGTAGTCGGTGGAAGAGGAGTCGAGGGTGTTGAGGAAATCGGCGGCAATTTGATAGGCGTTGGCGCCATAAAAATCGTCGGCGTTGATGACGGCGAAGGGTTCTTGAATGATGTCGCGGGCGGCGCGTACGGCGTGAGCAGTGCCCCAAGGTTTTTCGCGTTCAGCAGGGACTTCAAACCCTTCAGGTAAGTCGGCTAGTTTTTGAAAGGCATAGTCGATTTCAATACGGTCGCTGAAGCGAGAACCGACTCCTTCTTTAAAGGCTTCGGCGAAGTCTTCACGAATGACGAAAACTACTTTTCCAAAACCGGCCCGAATGGCGTCGTAAACGGAGTAGTCGAGGATGGTTTCTCCATTGGGGCCCATGGGATCCATTTGTTTGAGGCCGCCATAACGGGAGCCCATGCCAGCTGCGAGAACGAGGAGAGTTGGTTTGCTCATTGCACGAGCTTTGGGTGAAGAGGGGAGATTAGTCAAGAATCGCCTCTGGCGGGAAAGGGCTCTGGGGTTATTTGAGTGAAGAGATTCTTTGGACTTAGAGTTTTTGCCAAAGGAGGGTTTCTAGCAATTCATCAAAACCTAGTCCGGTCCAAGCAAGGGGTTGAAAGTCAGGGCTGATCTCACCTAGAGCTTCGGTAAAGGGGGTGGGCTCGAAAAGATGATGAGTTTGTAGACCGCAGGTGCCAATGAGACCGGGGAACTGCAAGGCGAGTCGGCCGGCTTCCCAAGCAGCAAAGGATTGGCCAAAAGGGTGGTCCATATAGCTGGTGACGATGACTCGTTGGCCTTTGGTGGCGGCTGCTTCGGCGAGGAGCCATGGTTCGTCGAGGGCGGGCTTAATGATGACGACTTGCGCGCTTTTGGCGGTGCTGAAATTGGGAGCGGATTCGCGGTCAATGGCGAGGGGGACGCGGGTTTCACGATGAAGTTTTTGCCAAGATTCTTCTGAAAAAGGGCAGGGATCTTCGATGAAATCGATGCGGTCGCGAGTGGACTCGGGTAGGGCTAGGAGGAAGTCTCGGGTGGCTTCACGAGTGGGTTTTTCGTTGGCATCGAGTCGCCACCGAAGTTGAGGGTGAGCGGCTGAGATTTCGCGGAGAAAGACTCCTTCTGCGACGAGGTCGGAGCCGACTTTGAGCTTGATGGTGTCAAAGTTGTTCTCAAGTGCGAGCTCGATGGCGGGTCGGTCTAGAGTGGGGAGAGTGAAGTGGCTTTTCGGAATTTCCATTTCCTCGAACATCCAATCTTCATTTAGACGGGCGGCGGCATCCATTTCGGCACAGCGGAGGGCGCGACGGACGAGGGGCCAGCGGCGTTTGCCTTTTAAATCGGCGAGGCATTTGTCTAGAGGGGGATCGCCGAGTTCGGGCCAAGGGTGAAGGCAAGCGAAGCCATGTCCGACTTGGATAAGGGCTCCTTCAAATTCCCGATGTGGGGAAACTGCGTTGAGGATAGGGCTGCGGGATTTAAGACGGTAGCTAGAGAAATAGAGGTCTGGAAGTTCTTCCGGCACGTGAAGGGTGTTCGATGGCGTGGGGTTGGTGTTTTTGCAAGAGGGAAAGGGTCGTTGGAGAGTCTTTTCTTCCTGAAAGTGAGAAGATTTTTTGAATAAAAAGGCGTAATTTCACGTTCTAATAGCTACGGAAGGTGAAAGACAAGCGGCGAAGGACGTGGTAACGTAATTTGAGAATGGCAAAACGAGCAAAGAAGAAGACTGCAGCCCAGAAGGAGGGGGCTGGGGGGGAATTGGACGTTGCAGAGACTGAAGAGGGGAAGGCTCGGAAGAAGAAGGTGGATGCGGCCTATGAAAAAACACGTAAAAGCCTTATTGCGCGTCTCGATAATTGGGAAGATCAGCGCACTTGGGACGAGTTTTATAAGACCTATTGGCGTTTGATTTATTCGGTTGCGTTGAAGTCAGGTTTGCGTTCAGAGGAGGCTTTCGATGCGGTGCAGGAGACCATTTTGTCGATTGCTAAACAGAGTAAGAAGAATCTCTACGACCCGAATCAAGGTTCGTTTAAGACTTGGCTCATGAATATGACTCGCTGGCGAATTAACGACCAGTTCCGCAAGCGTAAGAAAGATACTGCGATGGCGACGGGAGAGTGGGATGATGAAAGAAAAACTGCAGTAATTGATCGGTTAGAAGATCCCAACGGGGATTTGTTAGAAAGAATGTGGGATGTAGAATGGAAGCAAAATCTAGCAGATGCTGCCTTGGCACGGACTAAGTCTTTGGTTTCTCCAAAACAGTATCAAATTTTCGACTATTATGTGGTCAAGCAATGGGATGCCGACAAGGTGCAGCAGCACCTTGGAGTGAGTATGGCGCAAGTTTATCTCGCGAAGCACCGCGTGGGGGCGGTTTTGAAAAAAGAATTAGAAAAGCTTCGTAAACTAGGGGAAGACGAAGAGGAAAATTAGAGGTGGCACGACAGGTGCGGTCAGCGCCGGATATTCCGGATATGGAAGTTCTTCGCCAGATAGGCGGAGGCTCATATGGAGAAATATGGATGGCGAGATCTGTGACCGATACCATGCGGGCGGTGAAGGTGGTCTATCGTAATGACTTTGATGATGATCGGACCTTTGAACGTGAATTTGAAGGGATTTTAAAGTATGAGCCCGTGGCAAGGGAGCATCCTGGGTTGGTCGATATTTTACATGTGGGTCGAGATAAGACAGGTGACGAGGAATTTTATTTTTACGTTATGGAGCTGGGGGATGATGTGGAACGGGGTTCTCAGATAAGTCCGGCAGATTATGAACCTCGCACTTTGCGGAGTGATACTTTGCGGGCAGGGAAAAGACCGCTTTCTGTTAGTTTTTGCGCTGAAGCTGGTGAGCGATTGGCGGGTGCTCTTGCTCATTTGCATGAGAAGGGGTTGGCTCATCGTGATGTGAAGCCTTCGAATGTTATTTTTGTAAACGGCCAAGCATGTCTGGCTGATATTGGTTTGGTGGCGGCTCGTGATCAACGAACCTTTGTAGGTACGGAAGGCTTTGTGCCTCCTGAAGGACCGGGTTCGGCTGGGGCTGATGTGTATGCTTTAGGAAAAGTGTTATACGAAATGGCAACGGGAAAAGACCGATTGGATTTTCCTGAATTACCAGATGAACCTATTCCTAAAGCAGATACTAAAAGGTGGCTAGCTCTCAATAAGGTGATTTGTGAGACTTGCGATCCTCGACCTAAGAAAAGACAATTCAATGAAGCTGCTGATTTGGAGAGAGTGCTTGGTTTTCTTCATCGTTCTCGACGTATTCGTCGAAAAAAAGCTCCTCTGGGACTGGCGGTGACAACTATTTTAATTGCCGCTGGTTTGGCTGCCGCAGTTGTTTTTTCTCCTTCTTCGCTTAAGATTTTGTCTTCGAGAAAAACGGAAGAAAATTTGCCAACTCGGTCTTTTTTGACGGTGATTAGTGAACCTGATGGGGCGGATGTTTATGATGATGATGGGGTTTTTTTGGGAGCGACTCCGTATGGGCCAAAAGAATTTCCGATAGGAGCGGAGGTGAAATATACTCTTCGTTACCCTGGTCACGAGGCGAAGGAAATTTCCGCAATTTTAAAGCAAACAAATGAAGTCGTGCTCGGTTCTTTGAATCGTTATCCCCCTGAACCTGGAATTGAATGGAGAGATTTTCTAGGCCAGCGTTATTTCCCTGAAGATGAATCTCATTTAAGTGCCTACTTGGTGGGGGCGATCGAGTTTCGCCACTTCATGAATAAGCAAGGTAAGAGTTGGCGAAATGTGGATGTTCGAGAGAATGGAATTCGAAGGCGAGTTGTTTTCGTGATGCCGGAGCAAGGACAGAAGTTCGTGCACTGGTTGGCAAATCAAAGTGAAGCGGATGGAGTGACTAAGGAGTCTTTTCGGTTTGAAGCAGTTTTTGAAAATGAGGAAGATGTTCAAGGGGGGTCGGAAGAAATTTGGGATGAGGGTTTTCGTCCTTTGAGGGTTAGGGTGACTCCAATACAAAAAGGAAGGTTAGATTTTGAGACTGAGCCGACACGAGCTTTTGTCTACTTGAATGGGAGTTACCTAGGGACGACTCCGTTGAAGGGGGTGGAGCTTTTTCCCGGAGAAGCCGTTTTGCGAGCAGAGTTGGACGGTTACGAAGAGTATGAGACTAAACTTCAAGTTAAAGAAAATGAACGTATTACTCTCCCGTTAATTACTTTGGCGCAAACTAAGGGGATGCCTTGGCAGCTTGCGGAATGGAAGAATAGTTTAGGAATGGAATTTGTTGAGGTTGATAGCGAGTTGTTAGTTGCTCGGTGGGAGACGCGCGTGAAAGATTTCCGAGAGTATGTTTCGAAAGCGAAAAAGAAACGTCTTGAGAATCCTGATTTTCGACAAGATGGAGACCACCCTGTGGTGAATGTGACTCGCGACGATGCGATTTCGTTTTGTGCATGGTTGACAGAACGGGAGCAGAAAAGGGGGCGGATTCGGGAGTGGCATTATTATCGATTACCGACAGATGGTGAATGGTCGCGGATGGTTGGGGCTGAATTAGAACCGGGTGACAATCCAGTGGAACGAGCGAGATGGGAGTGGGTGGGCTTTCCTTGGGGAGAGCAGTTTCCGCCGGAGGAAAAAGTGGTTAATATCGCAGGCGAAGAGGTTTCTGCTTTTGAGCCTCTCACTCGTTTGGTGGAGAGCTATCGAGATGGCTATGTGGCGACTTCGCCGGTTGGAAGTTTTGCGCCTAATGCCCTTGGGATTCATGATCTTGGTGGTAATGTGCGTGAATGGGTTAGTGACTTTTATGCGAGTGATGAGGCTTTTGGGACGACTCGGGGAGGTTCGTGGAAGGATTACCTAAGAGAGCACTTGCGGACGAGTTTTCGTCGACCTGTTAATGGTAAGAGTGAGGCGCTAGGTTTTCGAATCGTACTTGCTAAATTAGAGCAAACGGAAGAATATTCTGAGGAAGACGATGGTTGAAGTGGAGATTATATATAAGGGGGAACTTCGTTGTGAGGCAAAACACGGTCCTTCACAGACTCAAATCTCAACCGATGCACCAGTCGATAATCAAGGAAGAGGAGAGTCTTTTTCTCCGACAGATCTAGTAGCAACTGCCTTAGGCACATGCATGGCTACAATTATGGGCATTGTTGCTGAACGAGAAAATGTTTGTTTAAGGGGAATGAGTCTGAAGGTGAGTAAAGAAATGTCGATGGATTTACCGAGACGAATCATTGCTTTGCCAGTAGAGATTAGAATGCCGATAAGGGTGGGAGATCCTTTGGTGGCTGTTTTTCAAGAGGCAGCTATTGGCTGTCCGGTGAATGGGAGTATTCATCCCGACATTAGGGTGCCTATCTCTTGGCATTGGTTAGAATGACTATTTGTCTCTTTATGGGGATTTTTTGTTTAGAAGACAGAGGCGAATTTTTTTCGAGGAGGTCTAAAAATTTTGTAGAGTGGCTAATTTGCAATAAAGAAAAGGATTTTTGCTTATTTTTACAGAGTTTTCGACCCTCTTTAAATGAGACTTAGCTAAATATTTTAGAAAAACTGAACGAATACTTGACTCTGTTGTCGAGTTTTCTTAAATTATCTTCGTTCAGCCCCTAATTTTGCCCGAAATTTGACATTGTGACTGCTTGTCATTTAGCGCAAAATTAGTAAGGTTCAATTAACTACAAGCAACCCTTTATGAATTCTGATTCTCAAATCATAGAAGACAGCGCGGAGATTTCTCTCTCTCGTGGGTTATCGATTGGGTATGATCAGGCTCTTGCAAAGGTAGATGAGGAGATTTCTCTTGGGAAGGGAACCCATTATCTCTTGGGACGTAATGGACGTGGAAAGACAACGCTGTTTCGCACTCTTTGTGGAATGTTGAAGCCTTTGTCAGGAGATTTTGGTGTGAGTGGGAATTGCCGTTTTGTTTCCGAAGACCTAGTCTTTGATAGCGAGCTTTCGGCACCAGCCATTTTAAAAGCCCTTCTCAATAAGAAGTCTGTCGCTGAGGCTCTTGAATTTGCGAAAACGATCGATCTCGATTTGAGCAAATCTTTCGGAAAGCTTTCGACTGGTAATAAGCGTAAGGTGAACCTGTTGTTAGCTGAATTCGGGTATCGCAATGATGGAAGCGATATTATTTTTCTAGACGAACCATTCACTGGGCTTGATGCCCCGACTCGTCAGGCCTTCATTGATCGTTGGGCCAATGTGACTAACGATGTTGTAAGAGTGGTCAGTGCTCACCCTGATTTTGACGATATGTCAGTGCCGAGTGCATTGGTTATTAGTGATGGTGAATTGAAGCACCAGCAATCAGATGAAATGTCTTGGGGAGAGCTCCGTCAATTTTTGAACTAATTTTTGAATCCTTTTTAATTTCGCGATGAACCTATTTAAACTCACTTTCCGAACCTTGCTTGAGCGCAAGGTGTGGGTTGTGGCGTTGTTTTGTGTGAGTGTTCTTCCGTTTTTATTACCGGTTTTAGTGCCAAGTGAGTTTGCGCTAGGTCTCATTGCTCCCGCGCGAGCGCAGGCCGCATGGGTCTTGCTTTGGGTTGTCACTACTTTTTGGCTTTTTGGACAAGGAGCTCGGCAAGGAGAACAAAATGTTCGTTCTGGAGTGGGGGCTTATTTCCGTAGTCAAGGGCAGGGGCCGGTTCGTCAACTTTTCGAAATTTGGCTCGCTCATGCTCTTGTTATGATGCCTTTAGTTTTCGCTGCGGTCTTGGTTTGTTGCCTTGGAGCGATGCCTCCATCTGGGCTTGGTTCTTGGGTTTTGACGAATCTTCAGTATGGGCTTCTTTTTCTTCTCGTGGTGATGCCTCTTCTGATGTTTGCGATTGCTTTAGGGAGTCGGTTCGGAACGTTGATTGGTTATTTGGTTACCGCAGGTTTGACGATCTATGGTCTTTATGGCGTTGGTTATCTGGAAGTCGCAACCAAGGTCGAAAGTAATGGTTTCATCCGATTTCTTTACGCCTTTTCACCTCAGTATCACTTGGCGGATTTGACTGAGCTTTTAGTTTTTCAAATGGGACATCTTAAGTCTGCTCTCTTTTTTAATATTATTCTTTATCTGGGAGGGCTTTCACTCATCACCTTCGCAGGTTCGATGTTAACCTATCGTAGTACCGCTAAAGCATGAATTTCAAACTTGATAAGATCAGATTTGTAGCTCCTGCTGTAGTAGGAGGATGTATGGTTGCTCTTTCTATCCAAGGATTGAAAGAGAAAGAGCAATTTGCTTACGAACCAAACCCTGGCGCTTTAGCGAGAAGTCCTTATGGACGACTTGTTGGAATGGCCTTACAAGGACCGATTACTCGGTTCTGGGATTATGGGATTTGCGCAGTAGAGGGAGAAGTCGAGTTGATTGAGTGCGAGAGACCTGATGAAAAGTTATTCAATTGGGTTGTCGGGCTTGATGAAGCTAAGACGACAGGGCGAGCGCCGGAAGACTTGCGTGATGTCTATCAAGATTACAGTATGGCCAGGATTGAGAAAAAGCTCGACCTCGCTTGGAAGATGGACCCACGTAATTTTGCGAATTACGCTATCTATCAGATGTTTCTTTGGGAGGGGTTCAATAAAGAACTCATCGATTCAGAAATGAATGTGAGAGAGCTTTCTTTGGAGACCTTAGAGATCTGCCTTTCTGATGAAGAGAGTGCAGTGAGTTTATTGACAGCAGGACAGGCGGCTTACGATTTGGTCTTCGCGGCACGCACTTCAGAAACTCAGCAGAAGAGTGAGTCTTTCGAAGATGTCGATACCTACAGCAAGCTCTTGTCAGAAATCATTTCTGATTACGACGTCTTAGTAGCAACGATGGTGGAGGACGGGCGTTGGGATGAGTTCTCTGAGATCAAGAGAGCAGAATTTGATGCACGCCGTAATTATTTGCAAAAACTAAACCATGAAACTAAGATTGTGATAGAAAATCTTACCCAAACTTCGGAAGTAGAAGGGGGGAGTCAATCATGACTACTCTTTCACCACCCCCAATCCCAACAATCAATGGAGGGGAAACCTCTGTGAATGGCACGGTACCAGAGGGGACTGAATTACTCGCTGTTATCTTCGAAGAGTGTGAGAAGCGGGGTGTTTCTGATATTCAAATTCGTTCGAATCGGAATGTATTCGTAGAAACAAATAATGGGATGGAGTGTGTCGACTCTCTCGGCGTTCTTCCTCAAGAGAAAGTAAGAGCGATTTATGAAGCGTTAATTATTAACCGAGAGTCGGCAAACCATGGTTTCGGAAGTACTGCTTCAGTAGACGAACGTGGGGATGCGAAGATTCGACAAGCGGTTGAGCAAATACGCACGGAGCAAGTAGATGATTTTTCTTGTAATGGAATTCCTTTGCCAAATGGGACAGTTTCGGGTCGATTGCGTATTCAAGCTCACCTTTCATCTTCTGGTCTGGGTCTGACTTGTCGTATTCTTAATGATAGTATTCCTGAGCTCGAAGTTCTTGGATTTGATGATGATACTCTGACTTGTTTGCGTCAGGCTGTGCAACGTCGAGCTGGTCTTTGCTTGGTGACTGGGCCTACGGGTTCTGGGAAGTCGACTTCTTTGGCTTCGCTCATTGATTGGCTTCGTCGGAACACTGCGAAGCACATTGTCACGGTAGAAGATCCGGTAGAGTACGTATACCCACATGATCAAGATGCTCCAGACGGATCAGGGAATAAGGTTCCTTCCCGAAGTGTGATTACTCAGCAAGAAGTTGGTCGCGATTTGGAGTCATATCGACAAGGATTGAAAGATGTGCTTCGAAAGGCGCCGCATGTGATTTTAGTAGGTGAGATTCGTGATCGTGAGGCCATGGACACTTGCCTTGAGGCAGCCCAGACAGGACACTTAGTGCTGTCCACTCTTCACACAACTGGCGCGGTGAAAACAATGGGTCGTATTCTGGAGATGTATCCTTCGGAACGGCAACAGGCGGTTCTGAATCGTTTGGGTGAGATGTTAGTATTCATCATGTCGCAAGGACTACTCAAAGGGGTTGAGCGCCGTGTTCTAACTTACGAATTTTTACAGAACAATGATGACCGCACTGCTAGTTCGATTTTGAATTACTCAAAAGGCAAACAAGCCTTGGAGGATGTCATTAGAGCTGCAGGCAATGTCGAATGGGATGCGAACTTAACGCAACTTTTGCGTAAAGGACTCATCACTGAAGAAGCTTTTGAAAATACAAGAATGAACCGTTCTAACGGTCTTTAGGTATTTTCGAAAAACGCGTTTTACCGAACGCAAAAATAACAAAACAATAAACCGAAATAAAATGAAACTGACAAACATTAAATCAAATAAGTCCAAGAAGGGTATCACCTTGATCGAGCTTACTGTTGTAATCCTCGTTCTTCTTTCCCTTATCAGCGTTCTGTTCATCGGAGCTCGCGCTTGGTTACGTGGTTCTGACCGTGCAACTGCGGCTCTCTTGATCCGTAATGCACAGCAGGGAATG
>CAZUEC010000056.1:0-9657 GCA_964618865.1 uncultured Roseibacillus sp.
ATTGGATTCACCGCGAAGAGCACAAAGGACCGCGAAGTTTTGGTTGTGAAGAGGAATTGAGCCGACAAGATTTTCTGCTCCTACTTCTATGAGGGGGTGCAGGGTTACGCCGCTTACGGTAGCGACTGTTTCGGTCGTGTGGTCGTCTTGTCGAAGTTTCCACTGCTATCAGCAGGAGGGCCTTCTATCAGAGAGTGCGCTTGAGCAAGCGCTAGTTTGGGAGGATGAACTCTTCGGTTTGCTCATTGATTTTCTCAGGAGCGGGAGGAGCCACAAAACGTTCAACTTCAAAGACGAGGTCGGTGTCTGGGTGTTCGTGACCATCCAAGACTCGACGCAAGCGAGAGTGCCAGTCTTCAGCAGGAATTTGATCTTTTGCTGAGAGAGTGTGTGCGAGTTCAGTGAGTCGTCCACTGGGAGCTAAGAGACGGCGGGCACGAGGTAACCACTTCGTGAAGTAGACGTTCATAACATCAGTAGACATGGTTGAGATAATCCTTCTTTAGTAGCAAATATTCAAGCAAGGTCTACTTTCATGACGCGGGAAATATTGAGGGAAGAGAAGAAGCGAGATTTGTCATCTTGCTTTGTTTTCTTTTTTTCAATTGGAGCATCGGAAGGCCTTTTGATGAGATGAGTGGGATGTCAGATGTGTGTCGCCCTACTTTGAGCCTTTTGGCCCGGCAGTTTCCAACTGCGGCCTCGGTAATCTCTGAAATTTCACGATTGCAGGCTAAGCGAACTCTTCCCAAAGGCCGGATTCACATCATCAGTGATGTTCATGGCGATGATCGTAAGTTGAGGCATGTGGTGAATAATGCTTCGGGAGGGCTGAGTAGTTTGGTTGATAGGGTATTGGGAGATGAGTTGTCAGAGGAGGAGAAGGGGATTCTTTTGGGTTTTCTCTATTATCCGGTGGAAAAAATGCGGACTTATGGAGAGCGGTTGCAGGATCGAGAATGGCGTTTGGAAAAAACGAAGAGGCTGCTGCGACTTCAATTCAAATTGGTGAAGTCCTTAGCGAGAACGGTAACCAAAGAGGAACTATTGTCGCTCATGAAGGATGAGTTCAAGGTTCTATACATTGCTCTCTTGGATGAATTGTCCTTTGAGCGTGATCCCTGTTACGTAGACTCGATGGTGGAAGCCTTGGGTGACTATGACCAAGATATTATTGCGTTGCATGAGGCCTCTCGCTTAGTTCGGAATCTACTCGTGTCCGAGGTGGTTGTGGCGGGAGATCTCTTTGATCGAGGAGAGCGTGGTGACCGAGTTGTTCATTATCTCATTAATCAACCTAAGGTGAGTTTTACTTGGGGGAATCACGATATCACATGGATGGGTGCAACGCTTGGTTCGGAAGTTCTGATTGCGACGGTGTTGCGTATTTCATTACGCTATCTGAGACTTTGGCAATTGGAAGAAGGTTATGGGATATTGCTTTCTCCTTTAGCTAAGTTGGCGAAGACGGTCTACCGGGATGATCCCGCGACTTGCTTTTTTCCCAAGCGAAATTCTGACTTTATGGACCAAGATTTGGTGGCAAAGATGCATAAAGCGATTGCGATTTTGGAGTTCAAGTTGGCTCATCCAGTGATTGAGCGTCACCCCGAATGGAAGATGGGAGATCGGCAGCAGTTGCATCGAATCGATTATGAGAAGGGAACCATTGAGTTGGATGGAAAAGTGCATTCTTTGAAGGATACTTTCTTTCCTACTATTGATCCGGCAGATCCGTATGCTCTTTCTCCTGAGGAAGAATCTTGCATCTCTCGCTTACGCGAATCTTTCATCTCAAGTCAGCGGCTTTGGCAGCATATGATCTTTCTTGTGCGGCAAGGAGGGCTTTGGTTACGGCGAGATGAAGCGTTGATTTTTCATGCCTGTGTTCCTACGAATGAAAATGGAACGTTTCGCGAGGTTGAGGTGGGTGAGGAGAAGGTTAGTGGAGGGCGATTGTTTTCTAAGTTAGAGGATGTGGTGAGGAGAACCTATCGTGAGGGAGCGCATTCGGTATCACAAGATTTGGACTACTATTATTGGCTTTGGATTCATGGGGATTCGCCCCTGTTTGGAAAGGCGAAGATGACGACCTTTGAACGCTATTTCATCGAAGATAAAGAGACTCATAAAGAGGTGAAGGATCCTTACTTCCATAAGATTCACGAGGCCGATTTTTGCGAACGGGTTGGGAGAGAATTTGGGGTCGAGGAGGATGTGCTTGTGGTCAATGGGCATGTCCCCGTGAAAGTGGAGAAGGGCGAAGATCCTGTGAAGCGAGGCGGTAATGCAGTTACGATTGATGGAGCTTTTTCGGAGGCTTATGGGGATTACGGATATACTTTAGTGATGGGGCCAAATGGGATTCGGCTTGCGGAGCATTCTCACTTCGAGTCCGTGGAGCATTTCTTAAAATGCGATGATGATATGATTCCTAAGTTACGAGAATTGCGTAGTTATGAGCCGGTTCAAACAATCGCAGACACTCATGAGGGGGATGATCTTTATGCGCAACTTTGTTCTCTCAATGAGTTGCTGCAAGCCTATCGATCGGGTGACGTGAGGGAGGGGTAATCGCGATTAATGCTCTGCTGGCATTAGGATGCTGGCGCTGGCGAGGGCGGCGATTCCTTCTTCGCGGCCAACGAAGCCCATGGTCTCATTGGTAGTCGCTTTGATGCCGACGCGTTGAATCGGAATGGAGAGGGCTTGGCTGATGTTCGCTTTCATGGCTTCGGCATGGGGGAGGACTTTGGGGGCTTCCGCTATGAGGGTGGAGTCGACGTTGCAAAGGCGACCTCCCATTTCCTGAATTAGAGAGACGGCTTTTTCGAGAATTTTTAGAGAAGAGATGTCTTTGCAAGCGGGGTCTCCAGGGGGGAAGTAGTAGCCGATGTCCGGTAAGCCAGCTGCTCCTAAAACGGCGTCGGCAATGGCGTGACAGAGGACGTCGGCGTCGGAGTGGCCTTGTAGGCCATGGGTGTGGGGGATTTCTACCCCGCCTAAGATGAGTTTTCGATCTTCGGCGAATTGGTGAACGTCGTATCCGGTGCCGACAAGAGGGATGCAGTTGGGTGAAGAAGAGTTCATTGGTCTAGCGAGTGAGTTTGATCGTGGTAACGAGGCCTTGGTCATCAAGGGAAACTTGAAGAGAGTGGGCATCTTCGTGGTCGGAGAGGGCGACGAGGAGCATGGCTTCGCCAGCGCCGTTCATGGTCATGTGGGCGAGGCCGGCTTCTTCGCTGAGGGCGGTTTGGCCGATCTCGGAGAGGGCGGTTTTGAGTTTATCTGGAGCGGAAGCGAGGATGGCTGGCCATTGACTATTGAGTTGGGGGGCTCGTTGGTCGATGATTGTAATCCAAGAGGCGGGATCGGAGTTGTTGCCTGGCTCGAAGAGAAAGCGGTATTGGTTTCGATTGGTGGGCCGGTATCCTTCGGAGTTTTCCAGGAGTTTGAGCTCGTCGAGGCTTTGAGTGGTGAAAGAGGGAGGGAGACTCATGGGGTTGTCATTTAGAGGACTTCGTCGATCGGGATGAGGCCGTTGGTGGCTTTGATGGCGTAGATGTCAGGGTTGTCTTTATTGGGAACGAGTTCGCATGAGCCTCCTGCCATTTCGAGGATGAGTTTTCCGGCGGCAATGTCCCAGAGTGAAATACGAGATTCTACGTAGGCGTCGAGGCGACCGCTAGCAGTGTAGGCCATGGCAAGGGCTGCGCTTCCCATCATGCGCATTTTGCGACAGCGGAGGGAGGCTTTGCGAAAGCGTTCTAATCCAATTTTGAGAGCTTCTTCGTCTTTGCCGCAACCGATGAAAACGATGGATTCTTCTAGTTTAGTACGTTTGCTTACTGTGAGGGGTTGACCGTTGAGAAGAACGGCGCCGTCTTTCTCGGCGGTCCAGATTTCATCGGTCATGGGGTCGTAGATCACGCCAGCGAGAATGTCCTCTCCTTTACGTATGGCGATGGAAACGCAGAAGTGGGGAATACCGTAAAAGAAGTTTACGGTGCCATCAATGGGGTCGACGATCCATTGGTATTCGGATTCTTGGTTGCCTCCGAGTCCTTCTTCACCATAGAGGGCATGGTCTGGAAATTGAGCTGCGATGCGTTCAAAAATGAGGTCTTGGGTTTTGCGGTCGAGTTCGAGCTTGATGTCGTGGTGTTGGGCTTCATCGACATTCTTGTCTTGGTGGAAGTTGTCTCGGAGGAGTTGGCCTGCTTCGCGGGCGGCGCTGACTGCGGTTTCTAAGTAAGTCACGAAGGGGGCTTAACAGGCTTGCGGCCTTTTGGGAAGCAGAGGGAGAATGGTTTCGGAAAAGACACGAAAAGTTGTAAATTTAGCACTTGAGTTTGGGGTAAGGGCAGGGCAGTTTTTTGAAGTGAGTGTAGTAAAAATAGCATTTAGTCTTTTAGGATTTCTGTTTGTTTCTTGTTCGCAGCTCACTTCGGTACAGCCGAAGGAAGATTATCAGGAGCCGACTTGGAGAATTTCTGAGGAGGTTTATCAGAAATTGGAAAAAGGAAAGGGGGTGATCGAGATTTCGATTTTAGAGCAGAAGCTTCGTTTGCGGAATGAGAAAGGGGAGACTGCGATTGAGACTGATTGTTCGACAGGAGTTCCCGGGAAAGAGACTCCGATTGGGTCGTTCCGTATCAAGGAAATGATCGTCGATAAGCGTTCTAACAAATACGGGAAGTATGTATCTGAAAAAACAGGAGAGGTGGTGGTAGAGAAAAGTTGGGAGGTGGAGAAGAGGCCACCAGGGACTCGCTACCTTGGGATTGAGATGCCTTATTGGATGCGGTTGACTTGGGACGGAGTGGGAATCCACGTGGGAAAATTCCCACGTGGTTATCGTTCAAGTTTTGGGTGTATTCGGATGCCGGAAGAGATTCAACCTTACCTCTATCAAAAGAGTCGCTCGGGAATGAAGGTTCAGATTATGGGCGAATTTCTTCAATCACAGTGAGCCAGCTAAGAGCGTTGATAGGGGGAAGGTCTTCTATCTGTTGGATGCTTGTTAAGTTTGCCTGAATGGCAGTTGGGTTGAGATTGTCGGTGCCACCATCTCTGAAGTCTAAGGGGTTTGTGATTTGAGAGCCGTTATTTGCGGGGAGAAGACCAATTTGACCTTGGACTTGGATTTGACCAGGAGTGGTTTGAAGGCCGAAGCGTTTTTCGGGAGCGTAGATCGAAGTGGGAGGAAACCATATACCTGTGATACCGCTTCCTGCCGGAGGGGTGGCAGGGACATCATTAAAGTTATCGTCGAAGTAAATGCGCATGGGGGTAATAATGGAAAGTCCGTTGGTGAATTGTGACAGATCATTTGAGCCGGTGATGATCAGGGACATGTCGTTGTTGGTGCTAGGAAAGTTAGAAGCACTAGGAGGAATACCGATGGCATCGGATTCTGTGGTGGTGTGATTGGGGCCAATCCAGATGGAGTTGTTGACGTCGACTCCACCAAGGCCAGCACGGGCAAGGAAGGCGGGAAGGACTTCAAGATCGAGGGTGAGACAAGGTCTTCCGTTGGGAAGGGTACGAGTTTGAACAAACCATTCATCACCGGAAGGGGTCAGGTCCCAATTTTGAGAGCCGTCGTTCACGATCTCGGATTGACCTCGTGCGCGCCACCATGAAGTGGGGGATGTGCCACGCTCACAGCGCTGTCGTACGGTGGTAGTGCCGCCGTTACTCTGTGCGGAAATAAAGAGACGTGTTGGTAGCTGGCTGTTTAGCGCTACCCCTCCAACCTCGATTCTCATCGCGGTTTGGGTGGCTCCGATTGAGTATTTGTCCCAGCCAGTTTGGCCAATGGTTTGGGTGATGACTGGGTCAGGGCTATTAAGAGTATCTGGATTTGCAGTGTTCGGAAGACCTTCTGAGGTGTTAGCTGTGAAGTAATCGAAATATGCTACTCCGCGATTGATGGGGGTGAATGAGACGAGGCCTGAGTCAGAAGACGAGGAAAAAGGAAAGAAGGCGTTGGTCGTGGTGGTTGCTCTGAGATCGCGTCGTTCAGCCAGTCCTCCGATTGATTGGGTGGAAGGAGCGTTAGGACCAAGGGTAATTCCTTTACGTGAGGAGATAGGGCTATTTACGAGATTGGTGTTTTCGACTTGTGCAGTCTCGGCAAAGATGTTGCCAGAAACGGAGATGTTCGTTGTCCAATTGGAGCCGTCGCCGAATTGCCCAAGTGAAGTGGTGGAGCCTGCGCTCGAAATAGCGAGCTGGTTCGGGACTTCATAAATGGAGAGTAAATAAGTTTTCGGGCGAGGGGCAATACCAGTGTTTACGAGGTTGTTTGCTCCAAAATTGACGGTGAAAGCCCACCAGTTTCGCTTTGCAATAAAAGTGGAACCTTGCTGTGTGTATCCGAAAGAAATTTCGGGATAGGGCATTTCGCTATAAAGATTAGTGGTGCCGGAGAGTACCTTATCAAAGGAAATGATGGGGTGAGTTGTCGTGCGTAGATTGGCCCCGTTTAGGTAACTTAAGGAGGGAGGAAGGGTGAGTCCGGCTAAATTGGGGCTCGAGTCATCGAGGACAAAGTTGGTGGAGCCATCGGGAGAGGAGATCAGTCCCATCGGAGTGTAGGTCGCGTCACCAGTATTCGAAGAGATGATATTTGCGTTTATGCTAAGATTTAAGCGATCTGCATCGGTGAGAGCTTGATCGGTTTGGGCTTGATTGAGGGCTTGTTGGAAGATGGTCGGCCAGTCGAAGTTCGCGGCATTGTTTGAGGCGCCGGGCATCATTCCATTCATGATGGAGTTAGGGGTGACATCAACAAGGCTACGGAGAAAGGCTCGTTCCTTTTGGCGATAGTCTTGCTTGACTTGAGTCGTGCTCTGAACTCGATGCGCTTGCCGAGTTTCGCGGAAAGCAGTGAGGGCAAAGGCGATGACAGTGAGTGAGATGGAGAGAATGGTAAGCAAGACGACATAGCCTCGCTGGGGGAGTTGGGACTGGTTGGAAATTTTCATAATGAGTTATTGGTTAGGGGAAATGGTATAAGTGATTTGTTCGTTACTGGGGCCGGTCAAAGTGAATTGAAAGAGGCCTTGCACGAGATTGAAAGAAGCGCCATTCAAGTCACTTCCAGAAATCGTCCAAGAAGGGGAGCCTTGAGTCAAAGTAGTTGCGCCTGAGGTTCGATCGAGAATGTAATAGTTGAGAGCATTGACGCCGTTGCTGTTGGTATCAAAACTGATGATGCCGAAAGAGGTGCTATTATTGATATTGCGATAGGCTGCTACTAAGACGGTGCCATTGGAGAGAACTGGATTTGTATCATTAACTGCATCTTGGAAGCTGGTATGAAGGCGGATGGCATCGGCTTGGCCAAGGAGAGAGCTAAGAGTGCTATTAATTTTAGGAGCTTCTCGGAGGATGAATTCTTGAACGTCGAGGCGTCGAACAGTTCGAATTTGCTGTTGTAGCAAAAGCATTCCAGCACTAGAAAGAGCGATTCCGAAGACAATCACTACTGTCAGTTCGACGAGGGTGAAGCCTTTTTTTCTTATGGGATGGGGTTTCATTATCGAGTTCTAACAGTGTTGCGAGATTTCACATAGGAACGGCCACCGGTGACGTTGTAAGTAAGGTGGCTTTGTAAATGCCACGATTCGACTCCAGCGGGATTATTGGGGTCCGTGGGGAGGGTGATGGGGACTCGGATTTGAACGAGGGTTCCTGAGATGACTTGGCCTCCCTGAAGCGAGCCTCTAGAATTGGGGAGTGTTCCTACGGTAACGTTGGTAGTGGTTGCCGTGGTCTGCCATGGAGAGGTAGAGCTAAGAAGGGTATTGAAGTCAATTGATTCTGCTTGAGCCAAGTGCTGAGTCATATAGGCATCAGTGATAGTTTGGACCATGGCCCAATTGCGGGGGCGGACCGTTTGGAGGTTAGTGCGAAGGGCCCATAGACTGACGAGTAAAAGTAGTAAAACGGCCAGACTGAGTTCAACCAGTAAGCTACCACGACACCGTGCTGCCTTGCGGCTTCTCTTTGAAAGAGATAATCTTTGCAGATGAGAAACGGTGTTCTTATTTTTTTGGCTCTTTGTTTTCAAAACTTAAGCGGGCAATTTTTGGTGAAACTTCCTTTCGGAAGGGAGTGGGGAGAAGCTCCTGCAGAAATGTTGCAGTGGGCTGGAAAAGTGGATTTGGATGTATTTGTTGAGCTTCCTGCTAAGCGTCCCGAGGTGCAAATTTTCACCTTCAAGCAAACGGGAGGAGGAATTCCAAATCATCCTGCGCACTCTATTGAAGCGCGCTTTTTTAGAGATCGACTGTATGAGCTGACCGTCAATTTTGAATATGAGGATGAAACTCCTAAAGAGGTCCGAAAGCGTTTTTATGATGTGAAAAGGGATTTGGAAAAAAAGATGGGTGAGTTTCGATTGAATGGGCGTTCTCAGAGTGTTGATGACAACTTTTTGACGCGGGAAGAGTCCTTTCACTTTGAGCCTTCTCCCAAGGTTTTTTTGTTGATGGCTTATAGTTCGGTGGAGGATCGGCTGCGTAAGAAGGGGGAGGGACGTTACTCGGTTATTTACCATAATGGCACTTTGGGAGAGCAGTCCCCGAAAGAAGCGGTGGCAACTCAGCCTGGAGTGTTGCCGGATAAGGAGTGATGGTTGGAAAAAAGAAGAGTTCATGATTCGGAGGGGTTCCAATTTTTCCAAGGGCCATCAGGGACTTCAAATTCTTCAACAAACTTCCAGTCGACTTTGTAGTTTCCGTTCAGTTCTAGGTAATCGCGAACAGCGGGTGAGAGATCGATGCCAGCGTTTCCGTTAGGGTTGGACTTGGGCCGTTCGCCTAGGAAGACGTATCGCCAGTCTTCGGTGGTGAAGGGGCCTGCATCGCGCCACTTTGCGTAGCAGAATTTGCCTTTGCGATGGACTGCGATCCAGCGACCGTGGCAAACTGATTTACCGCTCCCTTGGTGAGCTTTCCAAAACCAAGGAATGACTTCTGAAGCTTCTGGTTTGTGGTCTCCAGTGGGGAACAAGTCGTTGTAGGGAAGAGCAACGTAAAAGGGGGTTTGCTTGGGGACAAAGCCTCTTGGGAGGTAGCCATTGCGGAGTTCGGGGCGATCGACGCCACCAAAATTCTCCTGCCATAAGGGATCCCACGAGCTGGCGTTATTTGGGGTTGGGTTGCGAGCAGTGGGTTGCTCGCCAACCCAAAAGACAGTGGCTGTGATGTGACGATGCCAAGGGCTTTTGGTTGAGTTCTGCCAAGGCTCTGGTTCTTCATCGATGACCTTTGCTTTGGCTGCGACTTGGAAGGGGTCAGAAAGTTCAGGAAAGCGTTCGCGACGAGATTCTAAAAACTTTTGGTGGGTCGTGGTCGCGAGCTGAGAGAGTGACAAGGACCTCTTCTCTTCTGCCGCAAGAGGGCTGAAGGTAGCGAGAAGAGTAAGAATAACGGTGATTCGGATAGTCACAGGTAGCAGTCTTTCAATCCTCCACAAAAGTTATGAAATCAAAACTTTTGAGATGAACAGGAGGTGGAGTTGAGCTCAATTCTAGTTTTTTTATAAAATTATGCAACACTTATTTACTAAAAGAAAATAATATTAACTTTACTTTACCATTTCAAGTTCAGATGTAGGTCAATTTGGCTCTCTAGTGAGTAGGAG
>CAZUEC010000057.1:0-9377 GCA_964618865.1 uncultured Roseibacillus sp.
GGCTTGTACTGTCCCCTGCAAGAGGGCGGTTTTGATGAGGCGAGCTCGGCGGGCGGTGTATTGGTCTTCTTTTTCGGGTTGAGCTGTTTCTGCGGGTTGCTCTTCTAGGTCTGGAAGGAGGACTTCGGAATTAGACTGGTTGGCGTTGGCAACTTGGTCGCGCAGGTTTTGGTTTTCGGCTGCTAGGGAGTCGAGCTGAGATTGGGCTTCTTCTAATTGATTCTTGGTGCTGTTTTCCTGAGGGGCTTCAAATGAGGGGGAGTAATGAGGTTGCGAAAAGATGAGGCTGGTATTTTGCTGCTCGAATAATTTCTTTTCATTTTCGAGCCGCTCGACTTCGCGAGAGAGGGCTACGAGTTCTGCTGAATTCTGGTTTTTGCCCTGATTCATTTTGGTAAATGAAAATAGGAGGGCTACCACCAGTAGAAATCCGGTGGAGCTGAGGAGGAGATTGGTCGAATTCATTCCTTACTCATGAGTGAAAATTGCTGAAAACTCAAATTTCAAATTTCAAATTGATCAAGAAGAGTGAGATTGAGCTGAGGGGATGGGAGTTCTTGCATCATGTAGGCTATGATGGACGGTTGTTGTGAGCTTTCTGATGGGTGGGGGTTATTTTGCTATAAAATCTTTAAAATTAAGGATGACTGACACTTAATTTGGCTGAGTTTGTCGCCAATTTTCTGGCAAATCGGAGTTCTTTGCAGTTGGTTTGGCTTATGAATCGACCCGATGGACGCGAAGTAGATGAGATGCGTGATTTGAGCTTTACTCCGAATGTTGCCCCTCACGCTTCTGGCTCAGTTTTGGTATCTTTTGGAAATACGCGTGTGATTTGTGCGGCTACTATTGAGGAGTCTGTGCCTGGGTGGATGCGTTATCAAAAGGTGGAGGGGGGTTGGTTGACTGCGGAGTATTCGATGTTGCCCTATTCGACTCATGATCGGAAACGGCGTGATATTTCTAGTGGAAGGCTTGATGGGCGTTCGAGTGAGATTCAGCGTCTCATCGGACGTTCTTTGCGAGCGGTGGTGGATTTGAAAAAATTGGGAGCCCGGACGGTGTGGTTGGATTGCGATGTTTTGCAAGCTGATGGTGGGACGCGTACGGCTTCCATTACTGGGGGCTGTGTGGCGATTGCGATTGCTCTCAATAAGTTGATGGCTGAGGGTAAGTTAAATGATTTTCCGATGAAGAGTTTGATCTCGGCTATTTCCTGTGGAGTTTATGAGGGAGAGGTGGTGTTGGATTTGAATTATCCTGAGGATAAGGCGGCCACGGTGGATTCTAATTTGGTGATGACTGAGAGTCTTGCTTTTGTGGAAATGCAGATGTCGGGTGAAGAGGCGACTTTCACTGATGAGCAAATGACGGAGATGGTGAAATTAGGTAAAAAAGGTTGTTCGGAAATCACTGCTAAGCAACGGGAAGCAATTTTGGCAGCAGATAAGGCTGAGCCTACTGATTTGGCTGATCTTGCGGCTACTTTTGGGAAGTAGGGAGAAGGGTTATTTCTTCTTTGCGCGCCATTTTGCGATTTCGGCTTTGACGTTCTCTGGAGAAGGAGCGCCAGGGTTGGTGCGGACGCGAAGGGCTTTGGCGAGGTTGAAGACTTCGCTTGCTTCGGGTTTGAAGGCAGGGTCGACTTTTGGGAGGTCGAGCTGGTCGAGGGGGGTGTTATTGGCAATGGATTCGGCAACGGCTTTGCCGACTAGCTCGTGTGCTTGTCGGAAGGGGACGCCTTCGCGAACGAGCCAATCAGCGAGGTCGGTGGCGAGAAGCATGGGATCGGAGGCGGCTTGGGCACAGTTGGAGGTGTGTATGGTCATCGCTTCGATCATCTCGGTGTTGACTTTGAGGGTCAGTAAGATGGTGTCGATGGAGTCGAAGAGGGGTTCTTTGTCTTCTTGGAGATCGCGATTGTAAGTGAGAGGAAGGCCTTTGACTGCGGTGAGGAGGGCCATTAGATTACCGAAGAGGCGGCCTGTTTTTCCACGAGTAATTTCGGAGACGTCGGGGTTCTTTTTTTGCGGCATGAGGGAGGAGCCGGTGGTGTGGGCATCAGAAAGAGTGACGAAATGAAATTCGGCTGAGGACCATAAGATGAGGTCTTCTGAGAGGCGGGAGAGATGAGTGCCAATGAGGGAGAGGTTGAAGAGAATTTCGGCGAGATAATCCCGGTCTGAGATGGCATCCATGGAGTTGGCGCTGATGCTGTCAAAACCGAGTTCTTTGGCGATGGCTTCTCGGTTTAGATTAATGGTTGAGCCTGCGAGAGCCCCCGAACCAAGAGGGCAAACGTTGAGTCGTTTTCGGGTATCGGCGAGGCGAGTGAGATCGCGGCCTAACATTTCGACATAGGCAAGGAGATGGTGGCCGACTGTGACGGGTTGACCGCGCTGAAGATGGGTGTAGCCGGGGAGGGGGGAGGCGGCGTGCTTTTCTGCTTGGTTTAAAAGGGCGTTTTGAAGCGTTTTTAGATGAGTGGTGATTTCATCAATTTGGTCGCGACAGTAGAGGCGGGTGTCGGTGGCGACTTGATCGTTGCGAGAGCGGGCGGTGTGGAGTTTCGCTCCGGTGGGTCCGATGGCTTGAGTGAGCGCGGATTCGATATTGAGGTGGACGTCTTCTAGTTCGATGGAGAATTCGAACTCGCCTCGTGTAATTTGTGCTTCGATTTCTTTGAGACCAGTTTCAATGGCTACAAATTCTTCTTGGCTGAGAATGTTGGCGCTGACCTGAGCTCGAGCATGGGCAATGGAGCCTCGGATGTCTTGTCGGTAAAGACGCCAGTCGAAGGAGATAGATTCCCCAAACTGTTGGACGAGATCAGCGGTTTTTTGGGCGAAGCGGCCTTTCCACATAGGCGGCGTAGCATGAACGAGTGGTGTTTAAGGTCCACTCTAGATCAATTTTTTTTGAGTAATTCGATTTCGGCTTAACCGAAGGCGACTTAACCGAAGGAGAAGGCGGGGTCTAAGCAGCGCGCTTGTTCTTTTTTGGTCCAAGCTGTGATGGTCATGCCGTAAAAGAGTTTCACTTCTCGGGCGAGGTGAGTGTAGTGAGAGAAACCGAGTAGGGAGACGATTTGATCAGCTCCATACCCCATTCTTAGATAGCGTTGAGCCAAGATAATCCGATGTCTTCTAAAATATTCTTTTGGGCCAGAACCGGTAGCTTTTTTGATCATAGTTTCCAATTCTTGCACTTGGGCGCCGATGGCTTCGGCTACAGCGGCCACTTTAAATTGATTTTGTTCGGCTAAAGTCATGATGCATTGACCATCTTCGGTGAGTAACCGATGGCCTTTGCGGGTCAATTTGAGAGCTTGTTTGCGTGGTGTTTTATTAGCCATTTCTCAACAATGGTAGGGATTTCTGGGTGCTTGTCCATAGAATATTAAGCGATTTTGAGTATCTTTCCAGCTTTAAAACCTCTTTTTATTTAAAAAAAAGAGGCTGAGAGCATCCCGAAATCCGAAATATTTTAAACTTTTCATTACGTCAGGTTTCAAATTTAAAAAGATGATCATTCCGTTAAGCTTGAGAGTTTTCGTTTAGAGATAATCTGAATTTTTTTTCTTCGCGGACTAGAACTCCTTCAAGTGGGGTAATAACTTGGGACCAATATAATTATAGCAAAATGACCATATCGAATACAGAAAGAGAGTTAGCTTCTAGTTTAGTGAATTTTGTAAATAGCCGAGGTCATCGAATCAAGGCGCGGGTGAAAGAGCTTAAAAATGATTCGCTGACTTTCGAGCTACTTGCTTCTGAGAATCATGTGCAAATTTCGGAGATCCTTAAAGATGTGGAGGTTTTTGTGGAAGGGAAGATGGTTTATCGGGGTGAGCTTTGGGTTTTGGCGTTAGTGCCGATGGGAATCATGACGGTTTGTGAGGCTAAGATTTCTGGGAGCTGGATGTTGGATTCTTTTGGAACCGACGATTTTATTGAGAATATTGATTCCTATTTAGAGGAGCACACTGTCAATTGGGCAAGAGATCATGAAATTAGTCCGCAGTTTCGGGTTTCGGTGGCGGATTTGGAGACCTATTTAATGGGTTTGGAGTGTTGGTGTGAGCAGGTCGAGTGTGGAGCTTTGGTAAATCGACCTGATGGGTGTGGGAGAGAGCGAGAGATTTTGAAGAAGCTAGGGCCTATTGTGGATCGTGAGATAGCATCTCATTTTGCTGAGTATGAGCGGGTGGTTTCTACGCTGGATAAGGAGGCGCGTTCTGTGCATCGGGAGCATTTGATGAAGACGGTGCATCGTTTTATTCTGCAGTCGCCTTTTAGTTATCGCTGTTTTACGAAGCCACTAGGTTTTGCGGGTGACTATGGGATGGTGCGGTTGATGTTGGGTAGTCCCTATCAGGGTACGACTTTGTTCGCGAAATTGCTGAATTCAGCCTTTATGAAGACGGGCCCTGTGGTGGCTCATCAGAATCGGATCAATTATTTGGTGGAGACCTTGCGGAAGGTGGTGACTAGGAGGGCGGCACAGGGTCTTCGCACACGGGTGTTGAATTTGGGTTGTGGCCCTGCCGAGGAGGTTCAGCGCTTTTTGGAGACTGAGTCGGTGTCGGAGACTTGTGACTTTGAGTTGCTAGATTTTAATCCGGAGACTTTGAGCTATGCTAGGCAGCAAATTGCAGCGGCTCAGGAGCGGGCTGGCCGGGAGGTGAAGGTGGAGCTTATTGAGGAATCCATTCAGGGATTTTTGCGTGAGGCTTCTCGCGGAGATGCTTATTCGAAAGAGGGCTATGATTTTGTGTATTGTGCGGGCTTATTCGACTATTTACAGCAGCGTTTTTGTGCGAAATTGACTGAGGTTATGTGTGGATTGGTTGGGGAGGGTGGATATGTGGTGGTGACTAATGTTTCTAAGGAAAATACGATTCCAGCGGTGATGGCTGATTTTTTGGAGTGGACTTTGGTAGAACGGGATCGAGAGGAAATGTTGAATTTGGCTCCTCAAGACAATTTAACCTTGCTTAAAGAATTGAAATCAGACTCAACTTGTATTAATTTCTTTCTTGAGCTTCAGAAATCCGAAGTTCGGCATCGTGATGTGGCAAAGCCTGAAGAGATTAATGCAGCCCAAGTCGATCGATCCGGAATTTCTCGAGAGATTCGAGAAAGAGGAGGCGATCGCGCGAATGCCCAATTATAGGGTCGCTAGTGGCCTTGGTGCGATCTTTGTAGCAGCCGGTTCAGTGATGGACCGGATTGCTTATCCCGAAAAGTGGAAAATCTTGGTTCTCATTCGGGCTGAGTGTGCTTTTACGCTATTATTACTTTATGCTTTGTTGGGGACGAAGTGGGGGGAGCGGCGTCATCTCATAGTGGGTCACCTCATTGAGGGAACACTGATTGTCAGTATCCTCTCGATGATCTCTCACACGGGGGGAGCGGATTCACCCTACTATGCAGGTCTGATTCTGGTGATGGTGGGAGCGTGCCTTCTTTTACGTTGGTCGCTTTGGCATGGAATTTTTAACGTCGTTCTTTGTTGCGGTTGTCATACTTTGGTGGTGACTTTTATGCCTGCTACCAGCAATACGGCTGGGGGAAGTTTCATTTCGATTTCCATCTTTTTTCTTTATGTCACTGGTTTTGTAACTGCGGCAGGGACTTACTTTCTCTATGAGCTGAGATTGAATGAATTTCGCTTACGGGAAGAGCTGACTTCCGAGCGAAAGCGGTTGGAAAGAAGTCATCGAGAGTTACAGCAAATGGATGAAGCGAAGACAGATTTTTTCGCGAATGTGAGTCACGAATTACGAACTCCTCTTACTCTGATTCTTGGTCCAATTGAGCAGTTGAGTTCTTATCCTCCGGTCAAAGAGAATCCGCAGTTGAATGGTTTGGTCCATTCGATGGAGGAAAATGGTTTACGCTTACTTCGTTTGGTTAATGAGCTTCTTGATATTATTCGTTTTGATACGGGCGAACAAATGATTAACGCTGAGCCAACGCGCATTGATCAGATTTTTAACTCGATTTACCATTCTCTTTTACCTACTGCGGAGGAGAAAAATTTAACGCTTGAGATGAATCTAGATGAGGTCCCTTACGGGACTTTTGCGCTCGATAGGATGAAGTTTGAGAAGATTCTGATCAATCTTGCGACGAATGCTCTTAAGTTTACACCGAGTGGAGGGAGTGTTTCCATGAAGGCTCGGGCTTTGGAGGCTGGTCGCGTTGAGTTGAGCGTGACTGATACTGGGGAAGGAATTTCAGAGGAGGCGCAGGAAAATATTTTTCGCCGTTTTTGGCAGGCGGATTCGAGTACAAGGCGTCGTCATCGAGGAGCAGGGATCGGTCTGTCTTTGGTGAAAGGGATTGTCGATCTCTTGGAAGGTTCCATTACGGTTGAAAGTTTGGGTAAAGGAACGACTTTTCGAGTTGTGTTACCCCTTGGGGAGGAACTCCCAGAATTTACTTATGAGATAGATGAGCAGCATCTTGATCCCATTGAAAGGTTGAATCGGAAATCTCAATTGGAAGGGATGCAGCTCGAGAGCCTGAAAAATGTGAATAAGGTGAATGCCGATTTCTTCACGATGTCAGAAAGTCAGAAAGCTACTATTTTAGTGGCAGAGGATGAGCCTGATTTGCAAAAGCTCGTGTTGAGTCAGCTGAGTGAATATAATTTGTTGATGGCGGGGGACGGAGATACGGCTCTGCAATTGGCGACACAGTACTTACCAGATTTAATTTTGTTAGATTGGATGATGCCTGAGAAAGATGGGCTAGAAGTTTGCCAATTAATTCGTGAAGTGCCGGCTTTGGAACGTGTGCCGGTGATTATGTTGACTGCTCGGATCGATGAGCGTTCCAAAATTGAAGCATTGGAGTCGGGGGCAAATGATTTTCTAACCAAGCCTTTCGTGCCGACTGAGCTAAAACTTAGAATTAATCACCTTCTAAATACAGGTCGTTATGAGAAGGAAGTGGTCCAAAAGTCGCGAGAGTTGGGAGTTGCTTTGGATGAGTTGAAGGAGTCGGAGTCGATGTTGGTGCAAGCTGAGAAGCTTTCCTCATTGGGTCAGATGAGTGCGGGGATTATTCATGAGATCAATAATCCGCTCAATTATGCGAAGACGAATCTCTATTCGCTGCGAACTTTTTCGAAGTTACTGCCGGTAGAAGAGCGGGACGATTTTGTGGAAGTTGCTTCAGATGTGGAGGAGGGTTTAGAGCGGGTGGTGGAGATTGTGAAGGATTTGCGGAGTTTTGCCGTGAAGGATAAAACTCAGTTCAGTGATGTGAGTCTTGGCGAAGTTGTGGCTGCGAGTGCCCGTTTACTTGGAAATCGTTTGAGTGGAATTCAATTTTTCTCAGAAGTTCCTGATCATGTGAACGTTAACGGTAATTCGAATCAATTGTGTCAAGTGTTTGTCAATTTTCTGCAAAACTCTCTCGATGCTCTTAGTGAGGCCGGTCGTGAGAATGAAGAAGGAGAGATTCGGATAGCGCATACTCAAGATGAGAGGTATACCTCGTTGCATTTTCAGGATAATGGCTGTGGGATCTCGAAGGAAAACCAAGCTCAGATTTTTGATCCTTTTTATACTAGTAAAGACGTTGGAAAGGGGATGGGTCTCGGCTTGAGTATTTGTTACAGGATACTGGATCAGCATGGAGTCAATATTGAGATCGAAAGCGAAATTGGGGAGGGAACGCGCTTTACGTTAAACTTTCCCGTCATGCTAGACGATCAGGCTTCCTTGGAGGCCAAAGAGTCACCATACTCGAAAACAACAGCGTGACAGCATTTCATTATATGAGTGAATCTAAAGCCTCTGAATCATCGGCGAATTATCACATACTTTTCGTCGATGACGAGGAAAAGACTCGGAAAGCTTTTATCCGCCTTTTCCAGGATGAGTTTAAAATATTAGTTGCTGCCGACGGGGCTGAAGGCTTCGAAATTTTTCAGGAAAGGCAGGACGAGATCGGAGTCATTGTTACGGATCAGAAAATGCCTCGTGAGACGGGAGTTCAGTTTTTGTCTAGAGTTTCGGAGATTGATACTGATGTTGTTCGCATTCTTTCTACTGCCTATGCGGAACTCGATGCAGCGGTGGCTGGGGTGAACGAGGGAGGAATTTATCGTTATGTGACTAAGCCTTGGGATGTTCCCGAATTGGAGATTACTCTTCGGCGAGCCATGGAGCTGTTTGTTCTGCGTAAGGAGCAGGAGAATCATTCTGTTTCAGGGAGTTTGAATATCGAAGATCTTCTGATGAATCAGAGGGTGACTAGTTTGGCGCTTTCGCAGGCGGCAGCGACTGATGGTCAGCCGTCTTTTGTGACTGCGGGTTCGATCTTTCTTGGTATTTTAGGTTGGCAAAATTTGGGGGCAGAGGATGAAGTGAATTGGACGGCTCGATATCAGACGCAGCGTGATTTTTTCCGCAATGTTTTCCGGGAAGGTTCGGAGGCGCTTTCGACACAGAATGCTCTTGATTGGGCACGCTCGGCTCCTCCTTCTGCTGCTATTCAAGCTGCGGCAGTTGGTTGCCCAGGTATTAATCTACAGCCTGGCTCTGCTGATTCTAGTGTCTGGCCCGGACCGGCACCTCATCTTTCCGAAGCTTTGCGTCCTTTGATGGTCGCCATCTCGGAAATGGTGGCCCGCTTACCTGGTGGGAGTTGTGATGTTACTTTTAACTTCAATACGGTAGATTTTCAGTTTTCGGGACAGCCGCTTAAATCTGGCCTGTTAGATTTGGCGACTCATCCAGAAGTGAATCCTGTGCTAGCCAATCTCTTGAAAGCCTCAATTCAGGTGGAGGGTAATGGCGGGAAGTTGACGATTCTTCCTGGCGAGGAGGCCTTGGCTCTACGATTGGGGTTTGAAGAAAATTCGCAAGAAGATGACATTGGTCTTTCTGCAGTGAGGCAATTAACGGCAAGTGAGAGTTAGGGCCTCGCAGTTATGATTAAATTCGTCTACTGCGTTCGTAAGAAGGAGGGAACTTCAGACGAAGATTTTTACCGGTATTGGAAGGAGAACCATGGTCCTCTCGTTAAGAGTTATGCGGAGACTATGGGCTCGCTGAAGTATGTCCAAAGTCATACGATAGATACCGTTCTCAATGAAGTGGGACGTGAAGTGCGCGGGATGCGCCGTGCTTATGATGGGATTACTGAGGTTTGGTTCGAATCTCAAGAGGCACTCAACAGTATGTTGCAGACCGAGGAAGGAAAAGCGGCCAATAAAGCTCTTATTGAGGATGAGGCGAGGTTTTGTGAGTTTGCGGAATGTTCGGTTTTTTTGACTGAAGAGCATCTCATTTTCGATCGCTTATAGGCTGGTTGGCTGGAGAGAGAGGCTGTTCTGTTTTGAAAAATAGGGATGGCGCT
>CAZUEC010000058.1:0-9219 GCA_964618865.1 uncultured Roseibacillus sp.
AAGAAATTCTCTCTCGGCGATAAACGAACGAACTTTTGGAAAACGGTCTAGTTTTTGCGAGTCAGTTCCACAAAGACATCTTCCAAAGTGCCGACATGACGATGAAGAGTTCGGAGAGACCATTTTTTGTCTTCTGCCATTTTGGCAAGGCGAGGTCTCGTATCAGTATTCGAATCCACCAGAATCGTGAGGTCTTGCCAATCGTCTGCTGAAGATTGATTATGGGTCACTTTTTTGATGTGGGGAAGGGCTTCCACTTCCTCAATAAGGGCTTCTTTAGGGGCTTGAATCTCCAATGAGATGTTTCCTGCGGCCCGCATATTTTTCACAAGGTTAGCAGGAGTGTCGTTGGCTTTGATGTGACCTGATTCGAGAATGATGACTTTTTTACAAATCATCTCAACTTCAGAGAGAATGTGGGAAGATAAGAAAATGGTGCGCTCGGCTGCGAGGTCTTTGATTAGGTTGCGGATACTCCGAATTTGATTGGGATCTAATCCGTTTGTTGGCTCATCGAGAATGAGGAGAGGGGGATCGTGAATCAGGGCATCGGCTAGGCCCACGCGTTGACGATACCCTTTGGAGAGGGTTTTGATCATCTTGCGTCGAACTTCTACGAGACCGCAGTTGTCGATCACGATATCGAGACGTTTTTGTAATTCTTTCCCTCGGAGACCTTTGAGGGTGCCACGATGTTTGAGAAATTCTCGCACTCGCATTTCGCGATAGAGAGGGACATTCTCAGGCATGTAGCCGATCATGCGTCGAGCCTCAATGGATTGGCGAAAAATATCAAAACCTGCAATGCTGGCTGCTCCTGAGGTTGGAGGGTGGTAACCGGTCAAGACGCGAATAGTGGAGGTTTTTCCAGCTCCGTTGGGGCCGAGAAATCCAACCACGTCGCCAGCCTCAACCTGAAAGGAAATGGAGTCGACGGCGACGTGTCGTCCGTAGCTTTTGGTGAGATTTTCGACTTCGATCATTGCGAAGAAAGTGAACTTCTTTGGTTTGTAGTGCAAGCGCAAGTGATGCGATTCCTAGGAATGGGATGCTAAGAAATGCCATTGGACAAAAGTGATTGGGAAAGACCGCTTGAGGAGGCAGACATTTGCCTTTTGTTGGCTGGTGGGTGGCTTAGCTTTGAAAGTGCGATGGGAAAGGTGCAAGTGATGTCCGAAACGTTGGCAAGCCAAGTGGCTGCTGGAGAAGTCGTTGAACGTCCCGCTAGTGTGGTGAAGGAATTGCTTGAAAACGCCTTAGATGCGGGAGCACGAGAGGTGGTGGTGGAAGTTAGAAAAGGGGGGATCGCTTTGATTAAGGTCCGGGATGATGGTTGTGGAATGTCACGGGAGGATGCCTTGAAAAGTTTGGAACGACACGCCACTAGTAAGTTGAGTTCTGTTGACGATTTGGATGGGATTCGGACTCTGGGTTTTCGAGGAGAGGCGGTGCCTAGTATTGCCAGTGTTTCGCGTTTTCGCCTCACCACTCGGGAACAAGGAATGGATACTGGAACAGAAGTGATCGTCGAAGGGGGAAAGATGGAAGAGGTCAAGGAGGCAGGTTGTGCGGTTGGCACGGAGGTAGAAGTGAAAGATCTATTTTTTAATGTTCCGGCTCGACGCAAGTTCTTACGGACGGAGTTGACTGAGGGGGGACACGTTGAACATGAGGTGAGGATGCATGCCTTAGCCTCGCCAGGAGTGCGTTTTGTCTTTCGAAAGGATGGGCGCACCGTGTTCGATGTGCCCGCTAGTACCGATGCACGAGTCAGAATTGGAGAGTTAGATGGTCGGGACTTAATGAGATCGATGCAGAAAGTCAGTTGGTCTGCACGAGGAATCTCGGTTTCAGGTTATGTCCTACCCGCTGAAGGTGCTCGCAAGACGCGGCGTGGTCAGGCTGTTTTTTTAAATAGTCGGCCGGTTGATGATCGTGTGATTTGGAAGGCGGTCGCAGATGCTTATGGGGATCGGTTAGGAAAGGGGATGGCTCCAGTGGCTTGGCTCTGGTTAGACTTACCGACTGGTTCGGTGGATGTGAACGTTCACCCTGCTAAAAAAGAGGTGCGTTTTCATCGCCCAAGTGAGGTTCGGATGGTGTTGATTGACGCTGTCGCCGCTGGATTGCGTGGGGAGCAGCAATTGACTCAAAGTGAGGAAGAAGAGTCTGTAATGTTATCTGAAGCCGACGATGTGACCCAATCTGAATGGGAGAAAACGGCGTTAAAGAAGGAAAAAAAACCGTTAACGATTTCTCTTTCTACGAACAAAAAAGCAACCCAAACGGAAGGTAAGAATAATCTTCCTCCTCTTCCTTCTCAAGAAGATTTAAAAAAACTCGTGCAAGCTGCTCCTCGTCCGGAGTTAAAACCTCGCACGATTCAGGTCGTGCAACAGCAGGAGTTAGCCACTGAGGTCAGCGCAAGCGAAGGAGCGGCAAGCTTTCGCGTGGTAGGGTGCTGGCAGGACCGCTTTATTCTGATGGAGCAAAAAGAAGGTCTTGTCCTCATGGACCCACGTAATGCGAGAGAGAGGATCATCTATGAACGTTTATTGGGGAGGAGTGAGGAGGGGATGTCTCAAGGCTTACTAGTTCCTATTATTCTCCACTTGGATGCTCGTGATGCGTCCGTGGTTTTTGCCAATCGAGAAAATTTTTCTGAAGCTGGAATGGATATCGATGAGTTTGGGGGAAACACCATTCAAGTGCGTAGCGCTCCGGATTTTTTGAGAGAAGGAGATGTTGAAGAACTCATCATCAGGTTGGTGGACGAATTGGTAGAAAGTGAAGGAACGAAAGGAGGTCGCTCAGTAGCCTTCGAGATTTTTGCGACCAAGCTCGCTAGACAAGGCGCAAGAGGAGAGCGGGCGAGGATGGAAACTGCTCAGAGTTTGTTAGAGGATCTCTTTGAATGCCAACTTCCTTATTGCACCTCCGATGGACGGCCAACAGTGATTCATTATTCAAGTAATGAATTGGAGAGACGCTTCGGTCGGCGGTAAATTTATTTTTACTAGGTTTTTTTTTGAGACGTCTAGAGCCGTTCGAACTAGCTACACTTGAACATTAGCCTAGTATTTCAAGGGCTTGGATGGGAACGGCTTCACTGTAGAGTGCTTTTTCCAAGTCTTGATTTGCAGGAACGCGAGCGAGAAGGGTTTGGAGGCGTTGGGAGGTGTTTTTCCAGAGCGCGAAGTGTCGCTGATAGGCTTTGAGGTAATTCTTGAGAGCACGTGGTTCGATGCGATGAGGGTGACGAGTTTCACGTTCGGCATCGACAAACTCATAGTTTCCTTGCCAATCGGGATTGGCTTCACTTTCTAAAAATGGGACAAAAAGTAAGGGGCTTCCGTGTCGAGCGGCCAGTAAATGAAGGACCGTGGCAGGATCACCTGGGAAAAGTAAATCGGAGAGAAAAACTCGGAAAGAGCTTTGTCTAAGAGGAATAGCAGAAAGATTGGGAGCTTCAGCGGGATCCTCTTTTTGAAGGTTGCGTGCAATCTTAAACCACTGATGTGTCGCGACCGCTTCATTGGGAATCAGGCGATGCGCAGAACCTGAAACGAGATGAATGGTTAGGGACGCTCCGGCTCGAAGGGAGGATTGAGTGAAAAAGGAAAGTAACTCTGCGGTTCGTGCGGACTTGATTTCATCTAGAAACATTGAGGGCGAAACATCACAAATGAGGTCGATGATGGGTCGCACTTCCTCGCGATAGAGTTTCATCGTGTATTGACCAGAACGAGCGTAAGCCTGCCAGTTGATGTGACGAGGGTCATCACCGGGGACGTAATTTCGATGATCTTGAAAGTCCATCGAAGAGCCAGCGCCTGCTCCTGCGAATTCTCCTGAACCACCGCGCCATACTTTGCTACGTAATGGGAGTCGTAACCGGCTAGCGCAGGTTGAGGAACGTGTGTAAGCTTTTTTGAGCTCTTCAGCAGTCATGTTCTCAATCTTGATTTGCAGTGTTTCGAGCGATTTCCTCGGTTTCCATTTTTGAGAGGTTTGCGAGTGGTTTGAAGGCAAAAAGAAGGCTTCCTAGAAGGTAGATTCCAGTCGTAATCCATACGATGGTAACGTGAGTAGAGGTGTCACAATATCTCTCAAGAAAAAGTTGTACATGCGGAATAAAGCAAAATACCCAGACGACCATCTCGGTATCACCGAGGTTATCTAACATGGCTAAGAGGGGGAGGATTCCCAAGAGGAGAACGGAAAAAAGCAGGTAAGTTACGAGTCGATTGCTTATTCGTTTTGCAAAAATCTGTACGAGGAGGTGAGGCGAATACAAGATACCTAACATCACTCCTGTAATGACCCATTGCTCTAGGCTTTTGGGATTTCGTAATTCTTCCCCGAGAGCCAAACTTATGAGAATGATAACCACAAAAAGGGTGAGATGGAATAGCGTTCCAGTGGCCCAGCCAGGTGCCAAAAATCTAGCTCCTACTCTCCCTAGGAAACCAAAGCGAAGAAAAGGTTTCAGAACGGATGAGGGGTAGTTTGCGTTTTCGGTAAAGAAATCAATTGAAACCATGAATAAGAGGAGCCAAGTGAAGCCCCATGCGACATCATGATCTGCTTCGCGCAAAACAATAAAGGTGAGAGGAATCACAAGGAATGTGATTAAACGCTTTCGAGTCGCTCGATTTTCGGCGGAAGGTGCGATTGCGGTAGCTGCTAGTTCGAGAAAAAAGTATGCGATGAAGCCACCTATTGCGTAGGCGGCGACTAGTCCAAGCCAGTGGTCGCTACTCTTGGGAGTGAATATTTGCAAGGTTTGTTCGAATGCGCCAAAGGCGAGAGCTGGAATTAGATAGACGAGATAGAGCCCAGTTAGAAGGGGGACCACTCTAACTAAGGCTAACGGACAGGCTGAAAGTCCAACTGTAATGGCAGTGAAAATTCCCGAGAGAAAGAAGATGGTTCCCAACAAAAGAAGCTCAGAGAACAGCTGCATGCCTCCAAAAAAATAGCGTAGAATGAGGTAAGGAATAATGGCAAAGAGGAGCAGGGCTGTTTGCCCCATAATCGAGGACCATTTTCCAAAGACAATTCGCCAAGCCGTAAGCTTGGTCAGGGACATGAGGTCGATGGTATCGGATTTGATTTCACTCGAAATCGCGGACATCCCCCTTAAAGGCTGTATCACCATTACTGCGAGCCCGAAGAAAAAGAAAATAATGGAGGAGACAAATCCTCCTGCATTGATATTGGCTACCGTCGTTGTCAGAAGAATGAGGGCAAGCAGTCCTTGCAAAATGAGAAAGACAATAACGAAGGTATGGGTGCGCAAACCTTGTCTGAGTTCTTTCACTAACATCGGGCTCAAACGATCCGAGAAATCATTCAACTTCTCCATCGGCGAAGGAGGAAGGGGTGGGGGATTTGACTCGATTCGTTCTTCAGCCATCGCTTTTGCAAATTCTGAAGAACTGTGACGGTCTTGGGAAGACTGAAAGCGAGGGCTTCTGGTTTCATACTTCATTGAATGGGGTTGAAGATGTTCTCATCGAGTTCTCAAGTCCCAAATGGTCCCCTCCTGATTGCTTGAAAAGGAGGGGACTAAGGAGTTTAGAAATCATCGTTTCTTTCCGACAGGGTGATCCAGTTCGGGAAACTGAAAGCCTCAGTTGGCAATGAAAAGCGTTCTCTTTCACCGCAGAGTCACTGAGGAGGCAAAGTGAACGCGGAGATTGACGAGTCAGAACTCTTCTTTTTTTGTTTTTTGGGTATTTTTCTGCAAAAAACAGCAAAAGTGAGGTGATTGAAGCTTCTCATCTCCCGAACTTGATCGCCCGGTTCTTTCCGACGTGTCTTTTCCCTTGAAAAAGTTGAAAACCGGCTTAATCTCAAAACAGAAGTTACTTTATCAATTTACTAAAGATTAAAACCATGAGCGAAGTGAAGTTGGCTAAAAACGAAGGAATCAAGACTGAGAGCGATTATCTTCGCGGGACCATCGTTGAAAGTTTAGAAGATTCGACTACCGGAGCGGTGGCCAAGAATGATGAGCAATTGCTCAAGTTTCATGGCACTTATCAGCAAGATGACCGTGATTTGCGTAAGCAGCTAAAGGCAGAGAAAAAGGAGAAAGCTTTTTCCTTTATGATTCGAGTGCGAGTCCCTGGTGGAGTGGCAACCCCTCAGCAGTGGATTGAGATGGATCGTCTGACCGAGCAATTCGGAGGTAATGGCATTTTGAAGCTCACCACACGGCAGGCATTTCAGATTCACGGTATTTTAAAAGGAGGGCTGAAACAGACGATCAAGGAGGTAAACGACGCGGCTATGGATACCATTGCGGCATGTGGGGATGTGAACCGTAATGTTATGGTGAACCCCAATCCTAAAATTTCTAAAATTCATGGCGAAGTTCTTCAAGCGGCTCAAGCGGTGAGTGATCATCTCACTCCGAGTACTGGTGCTTATCACGAAATTTGGCTTGATGGAGAGCGCGTGCAGAGCAGTGAAGAAGAGGTTGAGCCTATCTACGGAAAAACGTACCTCCCTCGAAAGTTTAAAATCGCCTTCGCGATTCCACCTAGTAATGATGTTGACGTTTATGCGAACTGCTTGTCCTTTGTCGCTATCGTTGAGGACGGCGAATTAAAGGGCTACAATGTTCTCGCTGGTGGAGGGATGGGGATGCATCACGGTCAGGCGGCGACCTTCCCGAGACTTGCCGATGTTATCGGATTTGTTACGCCTGATCAGGTCGTAACGGTCGCGGAAAATGTTGTTAAAGTGCAACGTGATTACGGCGATCGCAGTAACCGTAAGCATGCTCGACTTAAGTATACGATTCACGATCGAGGAGTGGATTGGTTTCGCAGTGAATTAGAAAAATATCAAGGCTTCGCTCTCGAGGAAGGGCGTCCTTTTGAATTCAACACTAATGGAGATGCCTATGGTTGGATTCAAGATGAAACGGGAGCTTGGCATTGTGGACTCTACATCGAGAGTGGTCGTGTGATGGATAAAGTGCGCGAAGGTTTGTTAGAAATCGCTAAAATTCACGAAGGTGACTTCCGGCTTACCGGTAATCAAAACGTGATGATTAGTAACGTTAGCGAGACTAAGAAGCCAGAGATTGAAGCTTTGCTCGCACAGTATGAACTCGATAGCTGGGAACGTCTTAGTGGTCTTAAAATGAATGCGCTTGCCTGTGTCGCACTCCCTACCTGTGGTCTTTCTCTCGCGGAAGCTCAGCGCTTTTTGCCTTCTGTGATTGCTGAGCTGGAAAATACTCTTGAAGAAACTGGATTACGTCACGATGCCATTACGATGCGCATGACTGGTTGCCCGAATGGTTGTGCTCGTCCTTATCTAGCCGAAGTTGCCATGGTTGGAAAAGCTCCTAATAAGTATCAGGTTTTTCTCGGGGGAGGTTTTGTTGGTAACCGCTTAAACCGTCTCTGGAAAGAGTCTGTCCCTGGTGACGAACTTGCTGCGACTCTTGCTCCCTTGTTCCAAGAATATGCGAAAGAGCGCAATGAGGGGGAGAAGTTTGGAGATTTCGTAATTCGGAAAGGGCATGTCGCAGAACTTACCGACTGCACCCAATTTAATGTTAAGGATAAACTGGTGACCGTATGAGCAACGCAGCATCAGTGTTGACCAATATGGACAACGCCGAAGCCCTCTCGGAAGAGTTGGAATCTCTATCCGCAGGCGAACGTATTGCTGCCTTGGCAGCTCGTTACCCGGATCAAGTGGTGGCTAGCACTAGTTTTGGCCTCCAAGCGGGGGTCACTCTGCAGTTACTTAAAGAATTTGCCCCTCAGATTCCGGTGGTCTTCATTGATACCGGCTATCACTTCGACGAGACTTATCAATATGCGGTTGATTTGACTCAGCGACTTGATTTGGATCTGAAAGTCTATCGTTCGCAGTGGAGTCCGGCGTGGCAAGAAGCGATACATGGTAAACTGTGGGAGCAAGGGGAATCCGGTCGCGAGAAATATGCTTTACTCAATAAAGTGGAGCCTATGAATCGAGCGATCGAGGGTTTGGAAGCAAAAGTATGGCTCAGCGGTTTACGCCGGAGTCATTCAAAAACTCGGGTAGACCGACCCTTTGCTGAGCAGCAAGCCAAGACCATCAAGGCCTATCCGATTCTCGATTGGAGTGATGAACAGGTCGCTGATTTTCTAACTGCTAAAAACCTCCCGCTCCATCCCTTAGCTGACGATTATGTGACGATGGGAGATTGGCACTCAACTAAGAAACGTGACGAGGTGCAGACTGCGGAAGAGACTCGTTTCCAAGGTGAGAAGTATGAGTGTGGACTTCATCTCGATTCCGGGATGAACGACTTCCAAATCTAGCTTTCGGCAGCTAGGTTAAAGAAGATTCTTAATCAGGCTTACCGCTTTTTCGGGAGCGATGTGGAAGTCTTGATAGACGATTTTCCCGTCACGATCGATAATCACAGTCCATGGTGTTCCGCGCGTTCGGTAGTCACGCATAACTTGAGATGTTTTTCCATTCGTTCCACTATGAGCGACGGGGATATCTTGCAGCTTGTAGCGTTTGACAATCTCAGCAGCAGCTTTGGCATTGTTCGTTCCAAAGCCTTCGAAGACGGTTTGGATCGTCGCAAAGTGTACTCCTTCGGTGTCCTTTAATGCTTGATGAACCTTTTTGAGCGTAGGGAAGCCCGAGGAATGACAACCGGGACACCATGACTGGAAGAAGTAGAGGTAAACAACATCACCCTTCCAATCTTTATTCAAAGTCGGCGGAACTGATTGATCAGCAGGAAGGTTGACCCATTTATCGACTTTAAGCTCAGGGGCTCCTTTGACTGATGCTGTCATCAAAGCAACTAAAGCAACGCTCCTAATGAGGTATAATAATCGACCCATATAAAATAGGAGGCTAGCGCTGTTTACTTATTCCCAAAGACCGAGTTTGAAAGATGCATTGAGGTTCAATGAATTTCGTTTTTTGATGAAAGAAAGGCTACCGAACTCATTGTTGGGTTTTATGAGATTTGATGCAGAAGAGCTATCGGAGGTTCTTGATTTGGTAGGAGTGCAATCTGTTATCAAACCCAGCGGGGCAGTGGGAGGGGATGAAAGGCTGAGAACATAATTCACGAGTAGAGAAGGCGAGGATTTGTCAAAGAATTGTAAAAAATTCTAGTTGAACTAGATTTAGACCATTTTTCAAAAGTCTATTCGTCTATCGAGTTTTTTTAAGGTTTGA
>CAZUEC010000059.1:0-9153 GCA_964618865.1 uncultured Roseibacillus sp.
CTCTCTGGCTCATTCTCGATGAGGGGTGAGTGTTGTGCTCATTGAGATGGGCGTAATTTTCTTTTGATTCTGAGGAGACGGAGAGATTTGTTAGAGTTCGCTGAAGATTTTTGTGAGAGGAAAGCGGGATTTGGGGCTATGTGCGTATTTGTCTTCAGGGGAGCGATAGCCGATTGCGCAGCAGACGCTTGCGGTTAGGTTTTTGGATTCTAAGGCAAGGATTTCGTTGTATTTGGTAGGAACAAACCCTTCGATGGGGCAGGTGTCGATATTTAAGAGTGCGGCGGAATCCATGAGGCGTTGGAGAGCAAGGTAGGTTTGTCTCTGGCTCCATTCGATTCGCTCGGGGGGGGTGAGTTTGGTTATGAAGTCGATGACGACGTCTTGATAACCTTGGAGGGATTCAGTTGTGACTTTGCGTTGTTCGGCGGTTGAGGCGATGAATTCTTCGACTAAAGCAATATCGATGTCGGTGCGGGTGCAGAGGACAAGGTAGTGTGAGCAATGGATGACTTGTTTTTGACCCCAAGTGTGTGGGAGTAAGTTTTCTCTTAGGTCCTTGGATTTGATGGAGAGGAAGTGCCAAGGTTGAAGTCCAAAGGAGGAGGGGCTAAGGCGCATGGCTTCTTGAAGAGTGGTCCAGTCTTCAGTTGAAATTTCGCGAGAGGGATCGAATGCTTTGGTGGCATAGCGCCAGTTGAGGGATTCGATCAATTGAGAGGATGTTAGGGAGGGCATGTTTTAGAAAAAAAGTTAGTTGTCGACGCGGAATGGGAGTGAGACTGATGGGAAATCAGTGAGAGTGAAGCCGAAGAGAACTCCGAATTCGGTCTCGTCGGTATTGTCGCGGGAGAAGAGGCCCATGGTGAAGGACCAGGAGTCGAGGTTGCGGTGGAGGGAGTACTGTTGGAATTCTAGGGTGCTGTCTTCAAATTCCCAGCGATGGAGGGTGCCAGCTCCCCATTCTTCATTGAAGCGATGGTAGACGCGTAGTTCGAATCGGTTCGAGTCGATGAGAATGGGGTGGTCTTGTAGGAAGCGGTGGTGCAATCCGATTTCGGTATCCGCATTGGGCATGAATTCGAGGCCGGTGGCGACTTCGACAAAGTTGGATTCTGAGAAGAATGGAATTTGAGTTTCGACTGTGAGGTCGAACCAAGGAAGGGGAGACCAATGGATGTCAGTGTAGAGGTTGGAGAGGCTTCGATTGAATTCGGGATCTTCGGCAAAAATGTCGATGTAGGTGTCAACTTCAAGCCATTGGTGGGAGGCTCCGTTGCGTTTAGTGAGGATACGGTTTCGTGTGCCGAGGCGGAGAATTTGCCAGTCGGTGAGGTCGTCGATCGCGGCAAATCGTCCGACATTGAGTGCTCGAGGGCGAGTGGAGGCGGTGAGTCGTTCGATGGGTTGGAAGGTGGCGTCGAGGTCGTCGGTTTTTAGAACGGTGGCGGTGGCATAGGGTTGGACGACGTGGAGGGCGGATTGCAGGCCCCATTTTTCGGAAACCCAGTCGGGATAACGTTTGGTGAGCTTAAGAGAGGCGTCGACGGAGGCGTGGAGGAGGGTTCTATCTTGGGAATCGAGGGGGCCTTCGATGCCGTCGTAACGAGTGTATCCTAATCCAACGCGAGGGGTGAACTGGAGGGCTGCAGGTTTCCAGGAGAGAGGGAGAGAGAGTTCGTGGTAAGTATGAAAGCGAGCAAATCCGGTGTCGGCTAGGAGGTCTGTAATCGCGCTTTGTCGGTCGGCTGTTGTGGTTGGGTCTGCGAATTCAGCGCGGAGGGTTTCTTCTTCAAAGTCGGCTAGGTCTTCGCGATAGAGTCCGATGGAGTTTTGGCTTTCATGGAGAATGGGTGAGTCGAAGATGGGACGGCGGATTTGGTCGAATGCGATTTCGGGAAGGCGTTGATCGGATTGAAAGAATTCATTGATTCGAAAGCGGGTCCAGGCGGTGAGGAGGTGTTTGTCTCCCCATTGCTGGGAGAGGGAGAGGGTGTTGTCGGGTTGGAAGTCGGTGGCGAAATCACCTGGGCGGAAATCTTCTAGGAAGAATTCGTCTGATAGTAATGTGGAGTTCAGGTCAATATGGCCGCGTGCTCCGGGGAGCCAGTTGGCGTCGGCACGTTGGCGGACTTGGACAATGAATCGGTTGGGGTCGTCGAAGCCTAGGCGTGGTTCTGCGGATCGTCTTTCGCCGGGGTCGAAGTCATAGATGTGATACAGGGAAATGGTTCCGAGGTTTGGGTTGTCTTTGTGCTTATAGGAGTTGAGGTCGAGACCGAGACCGAGGCCACGACGGCTATAGATGTCGCCTCGCCAAGTGGCGCGATAGGAGGGGTTGTTGAGGGTGCCGGTTTGTGGATCGCGTGGTCCACCGAGGTCATGGGAGTATTCGTTGAGGAGGTAGGGGCCCCAGTTGGAGCGAAGACCTGGTCTGGGTCGGTAGTTGAATTCGCCATCGAACTTTTGCGTTAAGCCAGGAAGCCAGAGGATGGGGCGGTCGCCGGCGTAGAGTTTGAGGTTTTTAAAACGGACTTTGTCTCCGGGGATGATGGTGACGTTTTCGCCTCGAAGCCAGAAATTCGGGCGAGCGGCGTCGTGAGTGGTGATTCCGGCATCAAAGCCTTGGTAGTAGGTTCCTCCTTCGCGTTCGATGGCTTTGAAGGTTCCGGAGTCTAAGAGAATGGGGTCGAAGGAAGTTCGAAGATCGGTGGTGGCGAGTTTACGGGTTTCGTAGTGGTAAGTGGCCGATTCGCCGCGATGAAGCGCGCTTCCTTGATAGGCGGATACGTTTCCAGTGAAGAGAATGATTTCTTTGGCTTCGTCGATGGTGGCTTTGTCGGCGAAGATTTCGATTCCTTGCGAGGAGCGAAGAGTGACGTTGTCGAAGAAGGTGATGGTGAATTCGCCTGTTTCGGAGCTTAGGAGTGTGGCTTTGGTGGAGCGGAGGTTGTCGCCTCGATTGGTAAGGACGTGAACGCCTCCACTGGTTTCGAGTTTGATGACGTCGTTTTCTAAATTATTATCGAGTTGGAAGCCTTTCTTCACATTGAGGGTGAAGCCTTCGGGGAGTCCACCATCGGGGATGAGCAATCCGTTGTTGGGGGCGGTGGTTTCTTCTCGGGGAGACGGAGTCGGGGTGGTCTGAAATGGAGCAGAGGCAGGTCCTTGAGCGAAGGTTTGGGATGTGAGGAATGCGCCCATATTCAAGAGGAAGAAGGCAATATGGCGCATCAGCGGAGTTTGGCGGCTGGAGGGAGGGTCTGTAAAGTGCGAGTTTGATAATTTGGGACAGTTAGAAATGGCACGGGATTCACTTTGAGGAGGCGTGGATTGTGGTCTATGCTGGCGTGTGAAAGTTGGTGTTGTTGGAGCAAGTGGTTTAGTGGGAGGGGCTCTCTGTTCTCTTCTTGAAAAGAATGGTTATCAGTGGGTGGGGTTTAGTCGCTCTCCGAAGGGTCGTTCTGGTGAATGGCGTTCAATGGATGAGGGTTTTGTTGGTTTGGATGCGGTGGTCAATCTTGCGGGAGAATCTATTGCGACTCGTTGGACGGAGGAGAATAAGAGGCGTTTTGAGGAGAGTCGAGTGGGGGTGACTGGGGAGATTGTGGCGGAGTTTAGAAAGTTGTCGGAGGGTGAGCGTCCTCAGGTTTTGGTGAATGCTTCTGCGGTAGGGTATTATGGGGATCATGGAGGAGATTGTCTGACGGAGGCTTCGCCTAATGGATCGGGGTATTTAGCTGAGCTTTGCGAAAGGTGGGAGGCTGCTGCGGAAAAGGCGGAAGGGTTAGGGATCCGGGTGGTCTATGGAAGAATTGGGGTGGTTTTGGCAAAGGAGTCGGAAGCGTGGCGGAGGATGAAGGGGGTTTTTTCGGCTGGAATGGGGGGGCGATTAGGGTCGGGGCGTCAGTTTTGGCCGGTGGTGCATGTTGAAGATGTGGCGGGGGGGATTTTGCATGTCCTGGAGCACGATTTTATTCATGGTCCGGTGAATTTAGTGGGACGGACGACGGTTTCAAATGCGGAATATACGGCGGTTCTGGGGTCTGTTTTGAGACGACCTTCCTTTCTGTCGGTGCCGGCTTTCGTGCTTAATTTGGTTTTGGGTGAGTTTGCGGGAGCGTTGTTGGCAAGCTACCGGGTAGAGGCTTCGGTGTTGCAAGAATCGGGTTATGCTTTTGAGTATCCAGAGTTGGAAGGGCTTTTGATGGCGCTGAAGTGAGGTGATGGCGGGAAGGGAACTTGGCAATTTGTGCGAGGGAATTACTTTTAGTTTTGTGGCAGGTGATTGGCAGGAGTTGCGTGGACTTTCCGTTGAGGTAAGTGAGGTTCTTTATGTGCCGACTTTGGAGGCTCCTGAGGATAAGCCTCATCCGTTTGTCTATTTTATCAATGTGATCAATGATTCGGATGAGTTGGTTACTCTCCATGGACGGAAGTGGTTTGTGCGCGAACATAATGGGGAGCTTACGGTTTTGGAGGGACAGGGGATTGTTGGTCAGCATCCAACGATGCCTTCTAAGGATCGTTTTTCTTACAATAGTTATCATGTGCTAGCAGGGAGTGGTACTGCTTGGGGGGCTTTCTATGGTCTTACGGAATCGGGGGTGAGGGTGGTTACTAAGATTCCTGAGTTTGGGATGGCGGTGCCCGGTTGGGTGTAGGGCTGATGAGGGCTCTATTCGTCTTCGAGGAGTGATTCGGCCAATTTACTCACTGTGACTAAGTCGAGAATGAAGTAGTGGGGATCTCCTTCAATTTGACCGTAGTAAAATGGGTTTCTCCCGGTTTTGCTGGCTCCTGCTAGACGAAGGGTTTTTGTTTCGAGAGGGGAGTTTTCATCGTCAGGTTTTTTGAATAAGGCGGTTAGGGTGAAGATGGGGTTTTGTAGGATTCGTTGAGCCAATTTGTGGTTGGGTCCTAACCACCGTTCTACGGAGAGATTGGCGAGGTTTTCGAGATAACGGTTGGCTCGATTTTCGTTTAAGAGGGCGGACACGTTTTCGTTACCAAGGTGGGCAGACCAAGTTTGAGCGAGATCGCTGTAGCCAAGGGTGAGGGGTTCGGTTCCTGGTTGGTCAATTCGGAGGAGGTTGAGATCAATGATGTTGAAGTTCCAAACGCTGGGCGCTCGCCAGAGGTAGGGGCGAGCTGCGATTTGGTGAAAATGACTTGGGTCGATCTCCATGATGGTTCTGGAGTCGTTGCGACGAAGAAAGAAACGGGGGATTCCTTTTGCGGAGGTGGTTTCTCCAAAGTGGATTGTTTCTTTGGTTTTGTCGAAGAGTTCAAGGGTCAGGGAGAGTTGAGGGGTTTTGAGTCCGTATTTTGTGAGGTCTTCCACGGAGTCTGTAATGGTGGCGATGGCTTTTTCTTCGGAGAGTACTTTCTTCACTTTGAAAAAAATGAATTCGTTAGCGCGAGAGGTTTGACCTTGGAAGGTGCGTTCAACTTGCCACTCATCGGAGATTGGGCTGCGGCTGATGTGAATATCTAATGGAGAGGGTAAGTTGGGGGTGACGATGCGCATTCTTTGCAGTTGTCGGAGGTCGAGTCCTGAGAGGCTGGCGCCGCGCAGTTTTTCGATGCTCAGAGGGAGTTCATCGATGCCAATGAATTGGCTGGTGGCTTTTTTGATGTTTGATTCTTCGTCTGCGCTGAGGTTGCCGTCGCGATCTTGGTCGAAGCGTGTGATTAAGCCGGATTTTTTTTCTAGTTCACTGAGTCGTCCATCTTTGTCGGTATCGAGTTGGTTTTTGGTTTTGTTGAAGAAAACGTCAATGGCGTTACGGGGGATAATGAATTCGATGTTTTTCCGCCAATCGTTGAGGCGTCCTATGTAGTGTGATGGATTGTTGTTAGAATTTGTTAGGAAAAGAGTGATGGGAGTTTCATGAAGGGTGCCGTTTTGTAGGAAGAAGCGAAGTGATATTTGAAAAGAGGGTTCTTCGCTGGGTGGTGCTGGTTTGTTGGTTGCTTGGAGAGCGGTTAGCGCATAAAGGCCTGTTACGAGTTGGTTGGCGGCTTCGGAATCGGCTTCGAGTTGGAAGGGTTTGTTGATTTCCCATGCGGTAGCGGGGGTTTGACGGGCTAAGACGAGTGTTCCATTCGGTCGAGTAATGGAGACTTCGGCAAGAAGTTCTGGTGGGAAGAAGAAAGGTTTGAGGTCTCTTTGAGTTTTGAAGCCGTTGTTGAGGACGTTTTCGAGATAGGGTGAAGAGCAGAGGTAAATGTAATCGGCGTCTTGAGGGTGAATGTAAATGGTGGGTCGATTTTCGGCTTTGCTGTAAGCGTCGGGAGCTGGAAGATGCTGATACCAGGCTCCTTTTTTACCCAATGAAAAGTTGGCTAGAGGTTTTCCTTTGGAATTTTTGAGTTTGAGAGATGCCTGGGCAGAGGTGAGCCCTAGTTGTGTTTTATTTTTTTTGCTAGCGGGGAAGCTTTCTAGAATGGTGAGTTGGGAGGCGAACGCTAACATTGCTTCGAGTGTTTGGTAATTTGCTCGGTCAGGGGTGGTGTTTGCGTCGAGAAGCCATTGTCCCTGTCGTTCTTCGTAGTGTTTGGAGCTTCCTGCTCCGGATTGGAGTTCGAGTCCTCGGATTGAGGATGGTTGAAAGTGAAAAAGACGTTCGCCGGTTGGTAGGGCGGGCTCTCCAAATAATGCGGAGAGGTTTTTTTGAGTGAAATGCAATAAGGTGATGGCCCCGCTGGATAAGGCAAGGATGAGGAGGCCAATCGAAAAAATCTTCGAGCGCATAAGCAGGGGAAGGTTGCTCTGAGAGTGGGTTGGGAGCAACCGGATTTATGCGTGTGAGGGTGTTTTTAATCGGCGAGCTTGATGACGAGGCTGCGGTTGGCAATGGATAGTTCTTCCAAGCCAATGAGTGAGCCTTCATTGGGTGAGAGGACTTCGCCGAGCAAGTTTTGTCCTTTGAGGCCGCCTAACCAAGCATTGGGTATGGAGATTCCCCAGATAGTGACATCGTCGAGAATGAGGGCGGGGGAGCCGTTTGTTTCTTGGATGATGAAGCGGGCTTTGCCTTTTAATTTCTTGCCGGCCATGATTGGGAAGTCGTCAGGGATGTTGGCGTTGATGCGGGCGTGGATGGCGTTGCGGGCGAGTTCTAGCTTCAGTTGTTCACCAAGCGCGGTGTTTTCATGGATGAGGCCATTGAGTTCTCGTTCGGTTAGAATGATTTCTTTTTTGCCCGGAACGTATTCGGGGTCGTCTTGAGCTTGGTTTATGACGGCTAATTTTTGTTGGCGAGTGGTTTTTTCTTCAGCAGTGAGGATGGTTGCTTTGATGGGGCGATTATGCCACCAAAGGGCCGCTCCAGCGGCAGCTGCACCAAGCGCGAGAATGGCGAGGATGATGAGTGGGGTGCGCCAACGGTTGGCGCGGGGAAGAGTTTGGGAGGAGTTTGGCATCATGTTTGTCTCAGATTTCATCTTATAATATAGCGAACTGAGGGGGGAATTATTCGCAAGAAAGATGAGAAAGAAAGGTTGGTTTTGTAATCATCAATGGATAATCAGGCTAAGATGTCGAAAATTTTCAGCTGTGTATTTGACACCGGGGGCTGATTTTTAGTTAAATTTTGGGGTTGGAACATTGGTTTGTAGCCGTTGTTCTATTTTACACACACAATTTATGAGCGACGAGGATTCGAAACCACCGAAGCCGATGACTAAGACATCTGCTGTGCCGTTAAAGAAGGAAACTGTGCGAGTGACCCTGAAAGCGGATGATATGAAGGCGCCGAGTGCACCAGATGCACCGAAGGCTAATGTTGCTCCAGCTGCTGCTCCTACGAAGATGGCTCCGAATGCGCCTGCGGCTCCGGCGGCGGATTCAGCTGCTGCAGCTCCCTCGGCTCCGGCGTCTCCTCCTTCAAAGTTGTCGGCCCCAGTTTCCATTAAAGCACCGGGGGCTCCTGCGACACCTGGAGCGAATCCTACTGCTCCGGTTGCGCCTTCTTCACCGAGTGCTCCTAAGCCTCCGACGGCATCTGCGCCTGCAGCTCCAGCGCCTCCAGGGGTGGCTGCGCCTGCGGGTCCTCCGAAGCCTTCTGCTCCCGCACCTGCGCCGACGGTTGCTTTGAAGACGACGAGTGGGCCAAAGACTGGGGCGCCAGCTCCGGCTCCGACTGTTCCTCTCAAAGTGGGAGGTGCTGCTGGTGTCGCTTCATCACCGGCTCCTCTGAAGACTCAGCCTTTAGCTGCTCCTGGCAAAACGGCACAGCTTCCAAAGGCAACGGTTCCTCTTGGAACACAGCAATTGGGCCAACCTACTGGAACTGGTATGCAGACGGCGCCAGGAACTATTGCAGGCTTCGATGAGGAGGACGATGCGGTGGAGAACACTACTTTGACATCGGTCCTAGCGATTTTCGCTTCGGTGGCAGCAGCTGCAGCCCTTGTTTTACAGGTTCTAGCGGCGAAAACATGGGTGGATTCTACCACTCCTGAACCTCGCGAGTTTGCTCAGTATTTTGAGCTTGAGAGTTAGTCGAACTTGGAGATTAGGTCGATCTAGCGGAATTTTTCCTTATTACATTTTAAAATCATGCCCGTAGCTATTATTGCCACCATCCTCGCCATTGCGGCCGCAGCCCTTGCGTTTCTTGCGTCTGCTAGTTAGCGCTTGGAGAGGATTTGGAAATTGTTTTTATAGAGACAAGGGTGACGCTTGACGTCGCCCTTTTGCTATCCATAGTTTCACCATGTCATTGAAATTCACGAATGAAAATTTCCAGGCCGAAGTTCTTGAGTCCTCTGTCCCTGTCTTAGTTGATTTTTGGGCTGAATGGTGTGGGCCTTGTAAGGGGGTTGCTCCGCTTGTTGATGCGGTAGCGGGAGAAGTGGAAGGAGTCGCTAAAGTTGGTAAGGTGAATATTGATGAGGCTGGCGAGCTGGCTCAGAAGTATGGCGTGCAGTCGATTCCGACTTTTCTTTTCTTCAAAGATGGTGAGGTGAAAGATACCATCGTGGGTGCGCGAGTGACGCAGGACAGTTTGCGGGAGCAGTTGGAATCTATGGCGTAAGGCGTTGTAGAAATTCCACTCGTTTCGATTTTAGGCGGCTCGCGAGGGCCGCTTTTTATGTGGTGGGCGGCGATTTTTAAGAGGAGGTCGTGGAGAGTTCAGTCTTTAG